>NZ_JBIOAG010000001.1:0-92933 GCF_043951795.1 Liberiplasma polymorphum
GGGAAAAGGACGCTATTACTCATTTAGAGAACATAAACAATTTTAGTAGACAAATATTGTATTTATGATATAATTAAAAAGGCTAATTAAATACGTTATATTTTATTGACAAACTTAAAAGTTTTTGATATTATTTTAACGCTTAAGCAGCATACCGCACAGAAAAGGTTTTAAAGCATAGTCACCTTAATGGCGAGTCTTAAAAATATGAGGAGGTGCTCAATATGTATGCAGTAATCGAAATAGGTGGAAAACAACAACGTGTAACTGAAGGTTTAGAGATTTATACTGAATTAATCGATGCAAGCGAAGGAGATACTTTAACTTTCAACAACGTTCTTATGATCGGTGGCGATAAGTTAACTATCGGAAATCCTTTTGTTAGCGGAGCTTCAGTAGAAGCTAAAGTTGTAAAACACGGAAAACAAAAGAAAATCATTGTTTTCAAGTATAAACCTAAAAAGAAATACCGTCGTAAACAAGGACATAGACAACCGTATACCAAATTAGAAATCACTAGCATTAAAGCATAATAACATTTTCAACTAAAAATAAAAAATAAAACGAAATATCGGAGGTGACGAACATGTTAATAGACATTCAAATGTTAGTTTGTATGGCGTCGAAAAAAGGTGTTGGGTCAACGAAAAATGGCCGCGACTCTGAATCAAAACGTTTAGGCGCTAAATTATCAGATGGTCAATTCTGTAAAGCAGGTTCTATTATCTATCGCCAAAGAGGAACGAAAGTTCACCCAGGTACAAATGTAGGTATTGGGAGCGACGATACTTTATTCAGTAAAGTAGATGGCATCGTCCGTTTCGAAAAACTTGGTAGAGATAGAAAGCAAGCTTCAGTTTACCCTGAATAAAAATAATGGCAAACCGTTTAGAGTGTTTGCCATTTTCTTTTTTTTTGTTGTATAATAGACGTTGAACACGAATACATAAGGTGATTTATGATAAGAAAAGCGAAAGTCGAGGATTTAGATATTCTCGACGCACTTAGTGTAAAAGTAATCTTAGATATGCAGAACCACCAAATCAATCAGTGGCAACTTAATTATCCCCGAAAAGAACACTTGCAAAAAGACATCGAACAAGATGCCTTATTTGTTTATGTACAAAACGAAAAAATAATTGGTGTGATGGCTTTATATCAAGAAAATGATCCACCATATCAAACGATTGAGTGGTTAAAACAACACAGCATGGTAATCCATAGAATCTTCGTAGATCCTGATTATCATCAAGTTGGTGTTGCGAGTAAACTATTTTACTATGCGATTAAACATTGTAAAGAATACCACTACGACTCTCTTAAAATTGATACGCATCCCGCAAATTATCGTATGCGTAACTTTTTAAAAAAACATCAATTTCATGAACTAGATTACATAAAAGTGATGCATCGTATCGCTTTTGAACGCGTCATTGAACATAAGATGAACCGTATCATAATTTTTGGTGCTAGTGGGACTGGTAAAACAACATTGTCTAAAATGTTGGGTGAGAAATTACAAATCCCTTACATTCATTTAGATACCATTTATTGGCTTAAAGACTGGCAAGCACTCGATAAAAAGACTTTTGCGATAAGGGTAAGAAATTTTTTAAAAACACATCCAAAATTTGTTATTGATGGCAACTACACAAATAGTATTACATTTGAAGATAGAATTAAGTTAGCCGATACAATCATTATGCTAGATTTTACAACGAGCGCTTCTATTAAAGGGATTGTTCAACGTGAAAAAGAGTATAAACATAGATATCGCAGTGATATGGCTGAGGGCTGTATCGAAAAAATAGATCAGGAATTCTTAGAATATGTCTATAACTTTGAAGATAAAAAGCACCGATTAAACGCACATATTAATCAATTTATCGGTGAAAAAAATATATTGATATTTAAAGATAGAAAAAGTTTAATGACATGGTTTAATGAACTTTAGGAGTTGAATTAAATGTTTGTAGATTTAGTAAAGGTAAAAGTAAAAAGCGGAAAAGGTGGCGACGGAATGGTCGCTTTCAGACGTGAAAAATATGTCCCTATGGGTGGGCCATCTGGTGGCGATGGTGGTCGTGGTGGTCATATTGTTTTTGTTGGAGATGAAGGGCTAAGTACGCTTTTAGACTTAAGATTCAATAAGTTACTTGTCGCTGAAGACGGACAAAATGGCATGAATAAGCGTATGGACGGTAAAACAGGAAACGACTTAGTTGTTCGAGTACCAGTAGGTACTAGTATTTTTAATGAAGATACAGGTAAAGTTGTTGCTGATATTACCGAACATAAACAAGAAGTTACCATTTTAAAAGGTGGACGTGGTGGACGTGGAAATGTTCAATTTACTACTAGTCGTAACACCGCACCAGAAATCGCTGAAAAAGGTGAACCTAGTAAAGAGTTAAATTTAATAATAGAATTAAAGTTACTTGCCGATGTAGCATTCGTCGGTATGCCAAGTGTTGGTAAAAGTACACTTATTAGCATTATCTCAAAAAGCAGACCAAAGATAGCTGATTACCACTTTACTACGTTATCACCTAATTTAGGTGTTGTAGGAACTAAAGATGGTCGTAGTTTTGTTGCTGCGGATTTACCTGGATTAATTGAAGGCGCTTCTTTAGGACACGGTTTAGGGCTTCAATTCTTAAAACATATTGAAAGAACACGTGTTATTTTACATATACTAGATATGAGTGCTTATGAAGGTAGAGACCCTTTTGAAGACTATGAAGTGATTCAAAAGGAACTTGAATCATATGGACATAAGTTAATTGATCGTCCTCAAATTATTGTCGCGAATAAAATGGATTTACCGAATGCCTTAGAGAACTTAGAAACCTTTAAATCAAAATATAAAGGGGACAATCTAATAGTACCAATCAGTGCTGCAACTAAAGATAATATCGAGTTATTATTACTAAAAACTGCCGATTTACTTGATGCTACAGACTCATTCTCATTATATGATGTTGATGAATACGCCGATATGATTGAATATAAGTTTGAAGATGAAGGACCAAGATTTGAAATCGTTCAAGGTAGCGATGGTGTCTATGAAATTAAAGGCGAATCATTGCGTAAAATCTTTGAAATGACCAATTTTTCAACTGATCAATCTATTGCGCGTTTTGCAAGACAAATGCGTACACTTGGTGTAGATGAAGCACTCCGTAAACATGGTGTTAAAAATGGTGATACAGTTAGATTGTTCGGTCATGAGTTTGAGTTTATTGATTAAAAAGATGCTTCTGCATCTTTTTTTATTATCTTGTAATATAGTTTGTATAAAAACTATATAAGTTACCAAACTACAATGTTATAAACGATTGATTCTACCTTTTGACTATCAATAATATTCATTTTATTGTATAATATTAGGCAGTGAAAGGATGTGATGAAATGGCTAATGAAGAACAAACACTCTCCATTAAGGATCAGATTATAGAAATTATTGAAAGCTCATCACCTAAACAACTACAAGATTCTTTAGTTAAGTTTCATCCTTCGGATATTGCGTTAGCTTTTGAAGAACTTGATGAAGAAAAAAGACATTTTGTTTTAAAATCACTAAACGTTCACGTTCTTGCGGATATATTTGAGCATCTTGATCAAGAAGATGCTGCAGAAAATGTTCAATGGTTAGATAACGAAAAAGCTGCGCACATACTTGAAGAAATGGATCCAGATGATGCAGTAGATATTTTAAACGAATTAAATGAATCTGAGATGGAACAAGTCTTAGATAAAATGCAAGATGAAACTGCAGATTCTTTAAGAAATTTAGCCCTTTACGAAGCAGACACAGCCGGTTCGATTATGACAACTGATTACATTGAACTTAAAAAAGGTATAGATGTAAAAGATGCAATGAAATCATTAATTGCTAATGCTCATACTACCGAAGGTATTCAACGATTGTTTGTTGTTGATGATAATAATTTCTTAGAAGGTGTAATTGAGCTTAAAAAGTTGATTCAAGCCAGATCACCTATGACAATAGATGAGTTGATTCAAACAGAAGTTATTACTGCTAATGTCCATGACGATTCAGAAGAAGTTGCGCGTCTTATTCAAAACTACGGGATTTATATTTTACCTATTGTCAATGATAATAACCAATTACAAGGGGTTATTACAATGGATGATGCGGCCGATATTTTAGACGAAGAAACCGATGAAGATTATGCACGTTTTGCAGCCATTTCTAGTGATGAAGATATTAATGAATCTGTTTTAAAATCAGCATTTCATCGATTACCTTGGTTAATTGTACTTTTATTTTTAGGTTCAATCATCGCAACAATAATTGGAAGCTTTGAAACAACACTTGAACAGTTAACAGTACTTGTCTTTTTCTTACCGTTAATTTTAGATATGGCAGGAAATACTGGTACTCAATCCCTTGCCGTTACTGTCCGTGGATTGAGTAAAGACTATTTTGATCAAAAAGGAAATGCCTTTAAACATGTCTTAAAAGAGTTAAGAGTTGGATTTTATAATGGGTTAGGTATTGGCTTTGTTTCATTTTTTACGACCTTCTTATTTTTAACCCTTACAGGTCAAGTTATGGAATTTGGAACGCCGTTTTTAGTGGCGATTACTGTTTCACTAAGCGCGTTTACGGCATTAACATTTGCTAGTGCTTTTGGAGCATTCTTCCCTTTATTACTTCATAAAATTAAAATAGATCCAGCCGTAGCAAGTGGTCCATTTATAACAACATTAAATGATATCATAGGTTTATTAATATATTTTAGCCTAGCGATACTCATTATCTTGAATTAAGGAGGATTACCATGGCTAAAATGCAATTAGTTAAACGCAATAAACCAAAAGAAATCCTAACTTTAGTTCAACATGAAACACGTATTAGAATGTTAAAGGCTAAGTTAGATAAATATCATGCTTATGATATATCTGAAGCTATTTTAATGATGGATGAAGTTGAAAGACAACGCTTATATGAAAATATCAAGATTGAGAAAATTGCGTTAGTCTTTGAGCAACTAGATGAAGAAAAAGCGGCTTTATTCTTACAAGAAATGCCAAAAGCTGAAGCCACACAAATCCTTGAACAAATGGAACCAGATGATGCAATCGATATTTTACAAGAATTAGATATTGAAGAATCTACAGAGTATTTAGTTTTAATGGATGATGAAGATAGAGAACGCTTAAAACGCTTAGCACGTTATAAAAATTCAACTGCGGGTAGTGAAATGAACTCGATGTTTGTTGCCCTTAATCCAGAAATGGATGTAAAAGAAGCGATGAAAAAACTTGTTCAAGAAGCA
The DNA here is from genome assembly GCF_043951795.1 of Liberiplasma polymorphum. Lineage (NCBI taxonomy): Bacteria > Bacillati > Mycoplasmatota > Mollicutes > Liberiplasmatales > Liberiplasmataceae > Liberiplasma > Liberiplasma polymorphum. The sequence continues at coordinate 5,307 of NZ_JBIOAG010000001.1, forward strand.
GATGAAGTTGAAATGATTGATACACTCTTTGTTATCGATGATGATCAAACGCTTATTGGATTAGTAGATTTAAAGGAATTAATTGTCGCCAAAAGCCCTAAAAAAATTAAAAGTATAATGGATAAATCGTTTTATAGTGTTCACGTTGATGATGATATTCAAGAAGTCGTTAAAGACATTCAAAGATATGACACTAACGCAATGCCTGTGTTAAACGATATTGGCCAAATTGAAGGTATCATCACAATGTACGATGCATTAGATATTATTGAGGAAGAAGCTCATGATGACTATGCTAAATTAGCCGCAATATCAACAGATTATGATATGCGACAATCAGCATTTATCAACGCTAAAAGACGCTTTTTATGGCTTGCCCTCTTATTAGTACTAAATATTTTGGTTACAGGTGTCATTGCTTCATATGAAGGCACAATCTCCCGCGCTGTCGCTTTAGTATTATTCCAACCACTTATCTTAGGAATGGCTGGAAATATAGGGACTCAATCTCTTGCCGTCACAATTTTAGGGATTAGTAGAGAGACTTTACATAGTAAAATCAATATAATCTCCCATTTAACAAAAGAATTTTTAGTTGGAATTATAAATGGGTTAATTTTAGGACTTTTAGCATTTGGATTTGCCTATGCAAGGTTAACACTGTCACCAATAGGTGTTGCAGATCCTAAACTTGTTGCGATAGTTGTTGGGCTGTCTGTATTCTCAGCACTAACTATTTCAGCATTTATAGGCAGTGCAATCCCGCTATTATTAAATGCTATGAAGATTGATCCAGCCGTTGCAAGTGGACCATTTATTACCACAATAAATGATATAACCGCTTTAATCGTTTATTTTGGCCTTGCAGCATTAATAATTTTACCGCTATTACCTTAGTTAGTACACAAACAAAGAGGGTGTAAAAATGTATTCATATTTAAAAGGAACGATTGTTGAGATTGAACCAACAAATATTACTTTAGATAACCAAGGAATAGGATTCCAAATCGTAACCCCTAATCCTTACGACTTTAAAGTTCAAACTGAACAAAAAGTATTTATTTTTCAGTATGTTCGAGAAGATGAGCTTACATTATTCGGATTTAAGAGTATAAAAGAAAAGCAACTTTTTATGCAGTTATTAAGTGTTAAAGGAATCGGTCCAAAAAGTGCTCTTGCAGTACTCGCTAGCGGAAACGTTGAAGAAATAGTTAAAGCCATTGAAACAAGTGATGCAAAATACCTAAACAGATTCCCAGGTATTGGTCCAAAAGCATCTCAACAAATTATACTTGATCTAAAAGGCAAAATTAACTTAGGGCCACTTACTTTATCTAAATCAAATCGATTAAGTGAAGTTGAAGATGCATTACGTGCTTTAGGCTATAAATCTAAAGAAATAGACCGCGTTGTAAAGCAACTTGACAGTGCAAAAGACACATCCTTGTTAATCAAAGATGCACTCAGATTGATTGCTAAATAGCACTTATCACAGATTTTTCGCAGAATATAGACATTTTTAGAGTTTTTCATAGCTTAAAAAATCGCTGATAAATAGAGGATTTTCTTCTTATATTTAGTGAAAAAAGTACTGTTTTCTCATAAAAAAAAGTAATTAAAGACTTATAAAGCGCTATTTATAGACGTTTATAGGTCTTTTTACTTATTTACTAAAAAGAATATTTATGGCTAAAACAGGTTTCATGCAAATTCATGATAAACTTATTTAAACCCTATTTTTAAATGGGATTGGTTTAGAAACATGATTAAGTTTAATAATGAAACTGTTTAAATGAAGTAAGTCTATTATATTTTACAACGAATATCTAAAATCAATAATGTGAATTAAGTCTTATAAATGGCAGTACATAAAGAAAAACAGAACATTATGATATAAAATACGCTGTTTTATTAACATTTTAACAGTTAACACAATTAAAACAAGCGCATGTATTTATAAAAACGTCTAATTAAAGCCATAACTAACTAAGTCATTTAAAATATAGAAGTTAAAAATCTATGGAAAATAAAGGTTTTTTGGCTTTTTTTTAACGAAAATAACGATAATTTCATCAAAAACTTATAAAAAAATGCCTATAAACGGTACTACATAAACGTTTATAGGCAATTATATATTATACAACAAATAATTCTTTAAGCGCTTTATCGGATAGATTGTTTTCTAATGCAATCATTAATAATATGCGCGCTTTAGGGCCACTTAAGCTTCCACCCAAGATACATCCAGAGTTCTTTAAATCTTTTCCGCCGCCAATATAGCCATAAGTATCTAGAACTCGACCACCATAACATCTTGAAACAATTACAATCTTAATGCCTTTATTTATAGCGTTCTTTATAGAATCTACCATTGTTGGTGGTACATTTCCTCGTCCTAAAGCTTCGATAACTATTCCTTTTGCACCAATTGAAGCAAAATGATCAATAATCTCACCAGTTAGACCCGCATAAGCCTTAATTAAAAAAGTTGAATCATTGTAAGCATTGGTTAATTTATAGTCTTTTCTAAGGGTTTGTTGTCTAAAATAGATAACATCTTCATCATCTATGATACCTAAAGAGCCAAATTCAAAACTTTTAAATGTATCTAAATTTAATGTATGAGTTTTTGTAACTTCACACGCTGCGTTAATCGTATAGTTCAAAACGACTAAAACGCCTTTATTCTTAGATTTCTCATCTAAAACAACTTTTATACTGGAAACTAAATTTGTTAATCCGTCATAACCTAGCTCACTGGCGTTTTTCATAGATCCAGTAAGAACTACAGGCTTTTCACTGGTTGTAACAACATCTAAATAAAATGCAGTTTCTTCAAGGGTATCAGTTCCGTGTACGATTACAGCACCTGCAAAATCATCGTTTTCAAGGAATTGATCAACAACACCTTTTAATTCGTACATTTTTTCAGGTGTAATAGAAGGGCTTGGAACTTTAGAAAATTCATAAGGAACTAAATTATCGTATGAAGTAACTTCACTTAATAATGAAACCAATTCACTGGGAGTAACACTCGGAACAGCTCCTTGAAGTTTAGAATTAACTTTCATCGCAATCGTCCCACCAGTAAATATAAGTGCAACCTTTTTCATAATGAATCACCTCAACATGAATTGTATCACAAAATATTTATAATCTAAATCATTTATTAAAACTTGTAAAAACAAACGCACTGTTAAGTAAAAATCGCGTTTTTAAAAACCATGAATTTAAGAGGTTGATAAATCGAGAAAAAGCAAAATAACGATTTAAACATTTCCACATAACACATACTTAACATCCTTATTAAAGGCTATTCTTATGTTAACATAATATATATTATAGGAAGTAATGCGTTATCTAATAATAACCACTCTTTTCAATGAAAGCATTCATAAATGAATATGATTGTTATATTTAAATGGGTGTAATTAAGGGTGTACGCGTTGTAAACATATTCATTTATTAACAATGAACATATTTATTTACCCTTCTACTTTTTGTTAATTTTTGAAGATAAAATATTTGATATTATCGCGTTTTAAAATCATGATTACAAATTATACTAGTTTAAATAAAAAAACGCTTAGAGCGCAAATTTTGCGCTTTAGCGTTTAAAGTTAAGATAGGTTATTTGATGTAACTGTAATGATTCAATTATGGATTCTGCTTTTTTAACCGCATCGTCATATAATAAATCAGGTTTATGACAATCGGAACTTAATAATACTTCACAGTCATAACTTTTTGCAATTTCCCAAAACTTATTATGTGGATAGGGATATCTAAGCCCTTCATTTGTAGTAATTAAGCCTCTTCTAATGCCGTTTGCATTGAATTCTAGAGGTATATTATAGGTTTTACTGGCTTTACAAATGATATTGGCAGCTTCTATTGCTGTTTGATCCCAATCATTATAGCCACACATATATAAATCTGGATGCGCAATCAAACTAAAGTACCCAGTTTTTAATGCGCCCTCAAGTGTTTTTGCATATTGGATAATGTCTTTACCCTTTGAAAGCGCAAAACACGATTGTAGAGGATTTTTGATGGGGTCTACATTAATATAATGTTGTCCAAGGATTAGATAATCCACTTCATTAAGTAATTCTTTATAATAATCACGATTTTCATCATAAAATTCAACTTCTAACCCTATGTGAACGTCAATCATCGCCTTATATTTTCCTTGTGCATGCTTAATATCATTGATATATAGACTTAAATCGCTCCAACTCATTCGAACATCTTGGTCATCAATCGTATGACTTGGCGCATGATCTGAAAACCCTAAATGGCTAAAATTAAGACGTACTGCCTCTTTTACGTAATTATTTGCATCACCAATAGCGTGTTTACATAGTTTATGATGGGTATGATAATTGGCTTTAAACAAAGTAAAACTCCTAACTGTATTTGATTTTTTGTTGATTAAAATGATTTTAACCTTACTTGATAGGATTCAAAAGCTATCATCTTATGATAAAGTTTCTATGGTTGATGGTTACTATTAATCACGAAGTTAGTCATAAAATGGGCTGTTTACTGGAAATCCCTTTAAAAGCAACTATTTTTATTGATAATTTAACACTAATTAATGAAATAATTAATGTTTTAATAGAAATTATAGGCATTGCATCACCGATTTTATCATGAAAATCGTCTCTAAAATATAAACAATGACTATTTAAGGGATTTAAAAGGTTTCTTATGTAAAGCATCGATGATTCACAATAAAACTGGGAAATGGGTGTTTGAGCACCTTGTTTAATACTGAAAATGCTTAATTATAGCGCTTAAGTAGACTTTAATTATAGAAAGTTTAATTAGTGATTGACGAATGGATAACTTTCCCTTGAAATAGGTTTTTCCCATAATCACAGCCATTAGAGTGTTATTTTAAGCGTATAAATAAATAATTAAATGGCTTTCATAATTATAACACCTTATACAGAAATATTTAAATGATAAATTCTAGTATTGTTGGTTTAGTTTAGTGTGGGTTTAAAGTATAATTAATGTGAAAGGTGTGATAATCATGCAAGAAAGACCTTTAGCATTTCGTATTAGACCTACTTCTTTAGATGAGATTATCGGTCAAGATCACTTAGTAGGTAAACACGGTGTTATAAGAAAAATGGTTGAAAATAAGCAATTTTCAAGTTTGATTCTTTACGGGCCACCTGGGATTGGTAAAACAACGATTGCCCTAGTAGTAGGCGAAGCTTTTGGCTTAAATACGTACACATTCAATGCAAGTACCGATACAAAAGCCCAATTAAAAGAAGTTGTTGCCCACACAAAAAATTATGGGGCTTTACTTATTGTCGATGAAATTCACCGCATGAAAAAGGATATCCAAGATTATTTACTCCCACACGTAGAACAAGGCAATATAATAATGATTGGATTAACTACTAACAATCCGTATCACAGTGTAAACCCCGCCATTCGCTCTAGAACGCATGTTTATAAATTAAGACCGCTTGATACCAAAACGGTTGTAGAATACTTAAAAAGGCTTAAAACCCTGTATTCTGATGAAATTACAGCACAGTTTGATGAAACGGTTTATACTTATATTGTAGATTCGAGTAACCGAGAAATCCGTGCAGCAATTAACCGACTAGAACTTTTGAATCAAAGTTTTAAAGACCAACAAATTACTTTAGAAATGGCTAAAACTATACTCCAAATGCCATCGTTTGATCTAGATAAAAATGAGGATAATTACTACAATATCCTCTCTGCATTTCAAAAATCCATACGCGGAAGCGATGTTAATGCAAGTTTGCACTATCTTGCCCGATTGATTGCTATGGAGGATTTAGACAGTATATTAAGAAGAATGACGGTCATTGCTTATGAGGATATTGGTTTGGCTAATCCAAGTGTCTTTACTAAAATGGATGCATGCGCGAATGCTTGTTTACGGGTTGGGTTTCCAGAAGCACGCATTATTTTAAGTGCAATGGTAATTGATTTGGCCTTAAGTCCTAAATCAAATACCGCTGTTACTGCCATTGACGCGGCTTTAAATGATTTAGCACAAGGCAATATGGGGAAAATTCCTAATCACTTAATCAATATTGATAATTTTGAAGAAAAAGATGGTTATTTATATCCACATAGCTATCCGAATCATATAGTAAAACAATCCTATTTACCTGATAACATGAAAGATGTCGAGTATTTTAAAGCTGCAGATACAGGAAAATATGAGCGAGCACTTAACATACAATATGAATCCATTAAGAAAATTATGAAAAAATAAAATGAGGAAACCAAAAGTTTCCTCATTTTTTTTATTAAATCCTATCCTAGTTCTTCAATTGCGTCTTTAATACGGGTAATAAATTGTTCTCTAGTAATTGTACCACTTGCGAATTGTTGGTAAATTGGACCTAAAGTATCCATTCCGAACCCAGGCGGCATATCATTTTGCCACCAACGATAAGCTTTACCTTCAGCATTCCATTGTGCAATGACTGCAGATAATGGTGCAGTAGGTTCTAGCGTTACGGATTGGAACGCAGGAACTTGGTTCGATTGGTTAACCATGTAGTCATGACCTTCAGGAGTTCCAGCTAAATCAGCTAAGAATTCAAGGGCTTTTTCGGTATTGTTACCGTCTCTATTTACTACATAGTATGAAGGTGCGCCGATAAAGATTGAATCAACATCACCTAAACCAGATGCATGTGGCGCATAACCTACTTCAAAGTCGATGCCAATTTGTAGTAAGTTTGGATCAATCCAGTTACCTTGATGGATAAACGCAGCTTTACCCTCGGCAAATGCCCCAACTTGAGAATCATACTCACCTTGAGTTAAGATGGTTGGAATTGAATATTCAAATAATAATTCAACCCAATCAGCAAGTGCTTCTAAACGGTCTTCGTGGGCAACACCATTCAATAAATCAGATATTACTGAATCGTCATTATAATCTAAACCACTTGATAAGTAACCGTTAAAGTTATGTAACCCTGTAACCCAAGTCATCCCTGATCCTGCAGCCATTGATACGACACCATCTAATCCTAGTTCGGTTAATTGTGCATCGATGGCTTCAAATGCTGCTTGATAACCAGCAATGTTAGTTAATGTTGCTGGATCTACACCTGCTAAATCTAAAATATCTTTGTTGTAAGCTAATCCCCAACCTTCAATATTTACTGGGAATCCATAAACTTCACCATCAACAGTTAATGATAAATCGGTATCACTAATCCAAGGTTGACCATCTAAAACTAATAGTTTATCCCTAAATTGATTAAATCCACCCATTCCTTCAATAACGAATATGTCTGGTTGGTTTCTTGTTTGGAATTCAGCTAAGAGCTGATCTCCGTAAGCACAGGCATCGCCACCACAAGTTTTAACTTCGATTTTGTAGCCTTTTTCTTCTGCCCAAGCTTCTGCATAAGTTCTTAATGCGCTATCAATTTCAACTTTATTTTGGAAAATGATTAGCGTTTCAGTATCACGGCGTCCACATGCTGCTAATGTGAAAGCTGCAACAACTGCAATAATAAGTAAAACTAATTTCTTCACAAAAATTCCTCCTCTTATTTATTCTATTTATTAAATTTTACCACTCATGGAAACGTTTTTACAATAAATTCACTATCCGTTTTATGACGATTATAACGCTTCCTTGGTGCTAAAAATTAATTACTATTATTTGTGGTGCTTATTGTTGCGGTATCTTTAACTTGAATCTTATTACCATAAACATTTAACTCGATTGACTCTGAAGCGGATAAGGTTAAATGCGATTGAGTTAGTTCTAAAGTAACAATGATATCTTCTTTGAGTCGCATTTTTAGTTTAAGTCGCGTCCACTCTTTAGGTAGTCTTGGATTAATTGAAACGACTTCTTGTATGCTTAACCCTATAAATCCATAAATGATTGCTAAGTACATCCCACCTAAATTAGCTATATGTAAGCCTATTTGTGTGTTTTTATGTGTATTATCTAAATCAAGAGCGAGTGTTTCTTTAAAGTGTTTATAGGCTTCATCTAACAGGCCAAGCCTTGCAGCTTGAGATGCATAAATACAGCTTGAAAGGCTTGAATCATGGGTTGTGAGCGGTTCATAATAGGCATAAGAGTTTGTCATAACCTCAATTGGTCTATTATTTAATAGAAAGTGTGCTAAGACAGTATCGGCTTGTTTTAACACTTTATGTCTATAAATAGTTAAAGGATGATAATGAAGCAATAATGGATAATGATCTACTGGTGTATGTTCAAAATCCCAAGTTTTCTTAGTAATAAAGCTTGTATCTTGTAAATCGATTTTTAAGTTTGGTTCAAAAGGTAATACGATATTTTTTTCAATGGCTTCAAACTGGTTTAATTCTTGTTCATTTACATTAAGTTCATGAAGAATTAACTCACAAGCTTTAGAATTTGTTTTAATAAAATCAAGCATAAATCTTAACTGATACTTTAACAGCGCATTTGTGTAATAATTATCATCAACAATAGCGGTATATTCATCAGGACCTGTGACGCTGTGTAGGTGATATTTACCGTTATGTTCTGTAACAACGTGTTTAAAGAACCTTGCTGTTTCGATTAATACTTTTAACCCTTGATGAAGGAAAAAATCAAATTCGTTATGTAACTGATAATTTTTTATGAATGCATAAGCAATATCAGAGTTGATGTGATATTGCGCTGTACCTGCTGGGTAATAAGCACTTGTTTCTTCACCGTTAATCGTTCTCCAAGCAAACTTAACACCTTCTTGGACCGCTAGTTTTTTGGCTTCTTCTTTTGCGAAACTTAGTTGTTCATAACGGTTAAGCAATAGATTTTTAGCGATACTAGGATCTATTTGCATGAAAAACGGCAACATATAAATCTCTGTATCCCAAAAAGTATGGCCTTCATAGCCTTCACCAGTTAACCCTTTAGCAGGAATATTTGTTCTTGGGGTTGAACCTCCGGCTGTAAAGAGTTGATAAAGGTTATACATAATAATATCTTCTAGTTCATTACGGTCGTCTGTATCAATTTCAATGGTGGCTTGATTGAAAAACGGTGTTAAGGCATCTTTTTGCTTTTGATAAATATCAATTTTTTCAATTTTAAGTTTCGTTTTTTTTAAGAAATCCTCAGGATTGTTATGATCTAGACTATTCCCGTATAATACGTATTTTTTAATATTAAGAGGATGATTAGGTTTTATCTTGGTTTTATATTTTCCAATGGCTTCATTCGTTGTTTTTTTGTACTCAAATAGCTCAGAATGCCACATTAAAACATGTATATCAAATCCTGTATGTATCGTTTTTGAACTGAGTAACGCGTATTGATTAGTCGTTTGGACCTTCGTTGTTTGGATTTTTTTTGCGTGTGAAGAAGCTGCACGAGGATCTTTTTTATTTTCGTAGTTCTTCACATCACCATTTATAGTAGATTCAATGGTAATTATGCCTTCATAATCATGTGATTCGATACTGACATCAATGACGAATAATTCCTTATAAATCAAGTGTGCTAAGCGCTTAAAGGTTAATGTAAACGTATAAGGGTGAATTGTTTGATAAGTAATTTCCCTTACAGTAAGCCCTTCCTTAATATGATAATAACGCTTTAAATCAAGCACTTTACAGGAATCAAGCGTTAAGGTTTCACCTTGAACCTTTATTAAAATAGTTTGTGCATCAGGAACATTTACTATTGTTTGCGCTTTTTTAGGAAAACCAAAAGCTTCTTCTCCATAAATAATTTCATGCGTATCATATAAGCCATTTATATAGGTTCCTCTTATAGTGTTATGCGTTTGTTTAGATTGTTCCTCAAAATTACCCCGTACACCTAAATAACGATTTTGAGTGGTGAAAATGGCTTCGTCCACAAACATTAAATCATAACCTAAACGATTATGTCGTTTTAAGATCATCAGTTGCACGCTCCTTTAGTATTTGATTTAAAGCCGTTTTTGTGATTTGATGCACCCCATCGAACACATAGTCTGCTTCCTTAAGTTCTTGTTTATTGCCGATTCCAACCGCAAGCATCTTCGCATTTTTAATTGCTTTAATGCCGGCGATTGCATCTTCAATCCCAATACATTCATCTGGGGTTAGTTTAAAATGGTGCATCGCATTTAAGAAAATATCAGGACTTGGCTTACCATTTAACCCTTCAGGGTTTACGATATAATCAAAATAATGATAAATACCTAATGATCTCAATAAGCTCGGGCCGTTCCTACTCGCACTTCCAAGTGCGAGTAAGAGCCCTTTATCTTTAAGGAGGTCGAGCAAGCTTTTCGCGCCTTTAAATAAGTTTTTTTCGGTAAAATGTTCAATTAATGACTGATAATGAATGTTCTTTTCATTCATCATGTCATTAAATGTTTTTTCAGTATAGAATGTTGATTTGTTACCAAAGTCTAAAATACGTTTTAACGAATCTTCTCTAGATACACCTTTAAGATGTTTTTCAAAATCTTTTGGTAAGTGAATACCATGCTTTTTAGCAAGCATTTGCCAAGCTTTGAAATGTTGCTTACTCGTTTCTGTTAACACACCATCTAGGTCAAATATAATAAGTTTTATTGCATTGTTCATTACTTAATTGCTCCAGATGTCATGCCTTTAATAATATATTTTTGTGCGATTAAGAATAAGATAACTACAGGCATCGCTGCCATTAAAACGGCGGTTAAGATTAAATCCCACTGTCTAACGAAAGCACCTGCCAAATTAGCAACTGCAAGTGGTAATGTTTGTGTACTTCCACCAACACCAATAACTAGTAATGGTAATAAGTAGTCATTCCAAATCCACATGCCGTTTAGCACGAGTAACGTAACAAAAATTGGTTTTAAAATAGGTAAAACGATTCTGAAAAATACTTGAGGTTTACTACAGCCATCAATGATTGCTGCTTCTTCAATATCTAAAGGGATTGATTTTATGAATCCATGAAATAAAAATACGCTTAGTGGTGCACCAAATCCCATATAGGCAAGAATTACACCGTGATGAGTATCTTTAAATGGAATACCGGTTAAAATATCAAAGACTTCAAGTAATCTTACAAGGGGTAACATTACCACTTGAAATGGAATGACGAGTCCGGAAATGATAAACATAAATATCGCAAAGGATACTTTAGTTTTTGTTCTAACAAGCACCCAGGCTGCCATTGCACTACTAATTCCAATAAATAATAAAGAAAGCGTTGTTATAATGACCGAGTTCATGAATGACTGACCATATCTAATTTGGCTGCTTCTTAAAATGGCACTGATATTGGTAAATAAGACACGCCAACTTTCAGGAAGATTAATTGGATTACTAATAATATCTGCACTAGATTTTGAACTATTAATTAGGACAATCACAAAGGGGGCAAAAAATAGTAATAATAAACCAACAGCAAAAACTTCGGTGATAATTAATCCAGGATGTCTATGTGCTTTGTATTTAACAACTGGTTTTTCTTTCATCATTATAATTCCACCTCTTTACGCTTGTTATAGTAGACTTGGATTAAGGCGATGACGAGTAAAACTATAAAGAATACAATGGCTTTAGCTTGTCCAATAGCCATGTTATATCGCGTGAACGCTTCTTGATAAATATTTACCGCAATTAACGAGGTTGATTGAACGGTAGGTTCAGTCGTTAAATTTAATAGGTTTCTAACATATAACGGCAGATCTTGTGCTGGACCTCCGCGTGTTAAACTCATAACGGTATCAAATTGTTTAAACGAAGTTACAAGCGTTAAAAACATCGCTACGGTAAAAGCTTGTGCCACAAGTGGTAAAGTAATTGTTTTTAATCGCTGAAACGCATTTGCGCCATCAATTTTACTTGCTTCTACTAAATCTTGAGGAATATTTTGGATCGCTGCAATATAAATCATCATAATATATCCAGCATATTGCCATGTAACAACGACTACTAAAGCAATTAATGCTGTGTTGCCTGATGTTAATGCTGAGGTTTGAAAGAAAGGGTCTCTATCGAGGATTCTAGCTAAATATAATACGATTTGCGTTTGTCCGATTGCACTTAATACACGGTTATATATAAACTGCCATATAAAACCTAAAACTAATCCACCAATTAAGTTCGGCATAAAAAATCCTGCTCGATAAACGTTTTTACCGACTAATTTTTGCGTGACTAATAAGGCCAGTGCAAATGCAACGATATTAATAAGCAAAATGTTAAGGAACGAATATTGGAACGTTCTTATAAACGAATAAATAAATCGGTAGTCCGTAAACAATCCACGGTAATTATCTAATCCGATCCAGATTTCATTACCAGTATTTAAGCCCGTCCAGTCTGTGAATGAGTAATAAATACCAAGAATAAAAGGCAAAATAACCATTAAGACAAATGGTATAAGCGCAGGCGCTAAAAACAACCAAAATACTAAACGATCTGATGCTTTTTTTCCTAGAACTTTTTTCGTTTTACCCGAATTTTTTGCGTTAATCTTCGTATCTGCAATTGTAGGATCTTTTACGTTTTCTGTTTGCTTTGGTAACATACAGGTCACCTCGTTTTCTTTCTTGGGAAATAATGATTAATAATTGGATCAAGTTTAAAATCGTTATCTTCATTTGGGTTATCAAAATAATCAGGAATATTTATTAATTGATGTTCACGCTTAGAAAGACACTCTTTAATGGCTTCAATATAGGTATTCGCGGTTGCATCCCATGTATAAGTGCTTTGAACGCGCTTTAATCCTTGCTTTTGGTAATAATCATAATGTTTAAAAACTTGAATTAACCCATGTGCCGTTTTATCTAAGTCATGTACGTCTAGTAATACGCCAAAGGTTTCTTCGTTTTCCTTTAGTACCTCACTTGGACCACCGTATTTTGTAACTGCAGCGGGTAATCCAGCACTCATAGCTTCAATCGGTGCTAAACCAAATGGTTCATATAAAGCTGTTAGTGCAAACACACTATGTTTACTTGCAAAATAACGATAACTTGCCGCGAGGGCTTTTTGACTGGTTATATTTATAAAAGCGACTTTCCCGTGTAGTTGATAATCATCAATAATTTTAAATAGATCTATCATAATTAACTGCTCTGTTTCTTTTAAAGGCGAAATATCAGCAAACGCATTTTCAATGCCTCTTAAGCTAATTGCAATATTAGCAATAGATTGTAGTGTGGGACTGCTTGCATAAGCTTTTAATAAGCCTGAATGATTTTTTTTAGGATCTAAACGACTTGCAGCAACAATATAAGGTAAAGTGACTCGATCGCTTGAAATATCACGTTTTAACTGATTATCTAATAATTGATAGACAGATTCTTCAATATCATTAGGCTTACTTTTTGAAAACATCTCAGTATTTGCACCAGGTGGTGCGACTACAAATTTTTCAGGGTTTTTAACATCGCCTGCATTAACATAAGCAGGATGTTTATATTGCTCATCACGTTCTTGTTTTGTCGAGACAAAAATTTTACTTGCATAAATCATACTTATTCGTTCAGCCAATAGTCTTTTTGAAAATTGGTATTTTTGATTAAGGGCATGAATATTTTCATGAGAAACATTTAACTTATCCATTTTCTGTGCACCAAGTGAATGCCCCGTAAATGAAAATGGAACATTGGTTTTTTTACTAAGCATGGCACCAGCTAAGCCACCATCTCCATAATGGGTAGTGATAAAATCAAAAGGTTCATTATTCGATTTATAAAAATCATTGATATGATCTACCCATTCAGCTAAGTATTCCCATAGGTGTTCTTTTTGAACAAATGTGTTCGGACCACATGGAATTCTTACGATACGTAAATTATCAATATTTTTATAAAAATCAAACGTTTGATTAAAACAGTCGAATGTTTCATCTTCAAACTTTCTAGTAACAATATCAACTTTATGACCAAGTTTTGCAATACTCATTGCAATTTCTTTTACATAAACGAGTTGACCTCCAAAATCTGGATGTTCTGTCCAAAATGAATCATTGCGATCAAAATTACCTTGAGGATTCAAAAATAGTATTCGCACATAATCACTTCTTTCTAATCTGGTTTTCAAGTGTTTCAATAGGTGGTAGCTCTGTTATTGCTCCAATGTGTTTTAGAGCATATGCACTTGTCATTTGTGCAAGTGTAATGGTATCTTCTAAGTTATGACCTTTTGTTAATCCTGCATAAAACCCACTCCAGAAAGCATCACCTGCACCAGTTGCATCAACAACTTCTTTTGCAAGTGTAGAATAGTGAATTCTTCTTTTTTTGTAACTAACATAGACACCATTTTCCCCAAGCGTCATCATAATTAATATAATCCCTAATTCCTCAAACAGATCCATGTACTTATCTTTAGATAATTCCTTTTTAAATAATCGTTTTGCATCGTCCATTGAAGGTTTAATAATATCAACGTTTCGCATCAAACTTATTAGATCAAAATCACTTAATGTTTCTTCTGTTTTTAATAACTCGTGTGTGTTTGGGTCAAAAGCAATTAACACATCATATTCTTTTGCAATATTAATCGCTTTTAAAACGGTGCTTTTAGAAGGTTCTTTTGTGAGTGGCCAATAAGAAACATGTAAGATTTTTGTATGTTTAAGTGCCTCTTCTAAATCTTTTGTAAAATAGATTAGATGATCACTCTCACGTTCGAAAACTGGATTCGGTGAACCAACTGATTGACTCACTTTGACTTTGGTTGTTTTCATTGCGTGTTGCGCAATCAGTGAGGTATCAATTTCTCGTTCATTAAATTTAGATAATAAAAATAGTCCTTCAGAATCATTACCAATCGATGAACAAAGTCTCGGATTAAAGCCAAGTTGTTTAAAGTTCATCGTAATGTTAGCAGGGCTTCCACCAAAAAGGACTTGTGAATTATCACTGCTAAAAACATCGACGAGACATTCGCCAATAAGCAATAAATCAATCGGTTTATGAGTATTTCGTTTTATTTTGTCTTGTAACATGATTGCCTCCTAAAAGGTGGAAAGGTTTTCATGTTTTTATTTTAACAAAGGTTTTTTACTCTGTCAATAGAAAAGTAAAAACGTTTTCACATTGATAATAAAAAAATCTCTTTAATGGTTAGATTAAAAAGATTTTTCAAATTATAATGTATCACCAGGGACATAAGTTATTGGTAATATTTCAGTTTCGGCTGGTTGGCCATAAATTTGGAAGATTATATTTCTTACTAAACTTTCAGCTAATTCGTCTACTGGTTGTCCAATGGATGTAATATGCTGACCAAGGTTTAAATAACTTTTAACCCCATCATATCCAATTACTTTTACATCTTCAGGAACACGTTTTCCTAATTGGTGTAACTGCTTTATAACTACATGTGCAAGCATATCAGAAATGGCAAATATGCCATCAACATCTTGGTTTTCAGTAATAATGTCGTTTATGTAATCGGTTGGGATAAACAAATCCCCTTGAGGATATTCTAAGATGCGATAATTATGAAAATTGTTTTCTTCTAAATACGTTTTAAAACCAATACGTCTTTTTGATACTTCTGTAACGATTTTAGACAGTTCGCCTTGGGCATCATCCCCTATAAAAAGTAAAGATTTAGGATTGGTTTTAAGTAATAATTCTGCAGCTAAACGCCCACCAGAATAGTTATCACTAGCGACATAGGGGATACCTTCAAAATGTCTATCAAAGGATACGATTGGCCATTTAGGATTTAAGTAAGATTCAATATCATTACTTGTTAAGAAGATTAATCCATCAACGCGGTTGTTTTTAAGCATTGAAATAAAATCGATTTCTTTTTCTCTATTTGATCCGCTATTACAAACCATAAGTTTGTAACCGTGGTCATAGAGTTTTTTCTCAACGAAATATAATAGTTCTGAAAAGAAAATATGATTAGAGTGAGGTAATACAAAGGCTACAATCTTAGTACGCTGTTTTGTCATACTACGAGCGATTTCATTTGGTATATAACCCACTTCTTTAATAACTTGTTCAATTTTTTCACGCGTTTCTTTTTTTACATAACCAGAATTGTTAATTACACGGGATACAGTAGCAATCCCAACACCAGCTTTTTTGGCAACATCTTTAATATTTGACATAATCATCCTCCTATGCTAACAATTTACATTATATAATAAAATGCTTTAAATGTGGAAACAAAATATGGAAACGCACTTAATATAGACAATTTTTGTGCAAATTGTATAATAACGGTAGGTGATATTATGAAAAAATGGATTAAACGCATACTTTTAATACTAATTGTTTCAGTCTTTACTATATTTTGGATATTAGAAATAACCCATCAGGTGCAATATTTACGCGTAAATCGCTATTTTGATGATCACGAAATCAATGCGTATGACTTAGTAACTACTTCTTATGGGGAGATTGCGGTTAGAACTTATGGTGATTCTCAAAACGATGTTCTCGTCTTTATTCATGGCTTTATGGGGAGTAGTTATGATTTTAGAAAACTATCTAGTGCACTAGAAAATGATTTTTACATTGTCGCAATCGATCTTGTTGGTTTTGGGTTTAGTGATAAATCTGCAGATTTTGATTATACAAAAACCAATCAAGCCATGATGATTCATGAAGTATTAACCCAACTTGAGATCAATCAATATGCCATTGCTGGACACTCGATGGGCGGAGAAGTTAGTATGCGCCACGCTTCGCTTTATCCTGAACATGTGACGCATCTTCTACTTTTTGCAAGTGTAGGACCTCGAATACAAGCTGAATCAAGTACGCCACCCATTGTGTTTTACCGCTTTATATTTAAAAACTATTTATTACAGCGTTTAGCCTTTAATAGTACATTTTATCAAGATTCTTTTAAAAATAGCGACTATTATCATCCTATGTTTTATATCAATAAAGACATTCCACCTCAAACCATTCAAGCGTATTCTAAAGCGTCTTCAGATACTTCACTACAAGAGATTATCGAGCAATTGACAGTGCCTACTTTGCTTATTTATGGCTTGCAAGATACTTGGACTCCAGCTATTATAGGTGAAGCATTAGATACAATGATAGAAAATAGTACCCTTGTAATACTTGAAGATACTGGGCATTTACCTATGATTGAGGCTTCAAATTTAATGGTTGATGAAATTTTACAGTTTTTGAATCCATAATAAAAGATGAGATGGCTATAAATCTCATCTTTTTATTGGTTATGATAGTGCATTAACGATTAAATATAAAAAAAGTTCTCAATTGAGAACTTTTTTATAACCAAGTTTCTGCCCAGTTTTTTGTGGTTTCCATTAAAGGTTTTAATGAAACGCCTTTTTCAGTTAGTTCATAAGTTATTTTAACAGGCGTATCTGCAATAACTTCTCTTTTGATAACGCCTTCTTCTTCTAAAAATTTTAAACGTTCAGATAAAACCTTTGCACTTAGTTTAACAACGGATTCTAATTCATTAAAACGTTTAGGACCAGTCATTAATTGATCAATAATAAGTCCAACCCAACGTTTACTCAGAATACTCATTGCTTTTTCAAACTTAGGACAAATGATTTCAGACATATCGTCATCTCCTTGCTATATTTACTCAAAGTAAGTTACTTTCTTTTATTCACTTATTATAATATATGAGGTAACAAAAAGAAAGTATTATTAATTATTTTGACCAATTTGCTTTATTTTCCAATAAAAATAAGGGTTTTGTTGTTTAGTATAGTGTAAAAGGAGATGAAATTAATGAATACATTTAAAAAACACAGTAATAAAATCCTTTTCGTTTTAGGATTAATGATTACATTAACTTTATTGTTACCAGCATTAATATATGATAACTTAAGCTATGTCGGCTATGAAATTACTTTTGGGAAAGAACTGATTGATATCAATCCGTTTGGATTAGGAAGTATTGCTAGTGCCCATTTAGGCTTTTCATTTTTAGCTTTATTAGCCTATATTTTACCTTTAGTCGCTGGAATTATAGCGTTGGCATCAAAAAAACTAGCCTTAGCTAGTCTTTCATTATTTGTTGTAAGTACATTTTTATTTATGAGTTTACCTGCAAATATTGATATTACTTATATTGTAGCAGGTTCTTCAAACACAGCTGCAGTTGATTGGCAAATGGCTCATGGGTTATTTGCAGCAATCATTTTATCACTAGTCGCAGTATTTGTATCAATTAACCAGCTAATTGATTAACGTTATTCTGAAACGTTTTTGATGAAAATAACTGTTTTATCTTTTTTAATTTCAAATTCGTTTAATGATTCAACAAAATTTAAAGGTCTTAATTTGTGACCATAGTTTCTTGGATGAAATCCAGGAAACTTTTTTTGTAGCAATTGTGCAACAACACTCCAATACGCATAGCCATCTTCTTCAATGTTGTCTTCAATAATTTGTTTAAGCTCTTTTTTTATCTTTTTTAATGGGGTAATACTGGTTTCAGATTTTCCGTTTTTAGGCGGTGCTTTCTTTTTAGGTTTGGCCGTTTCTTTTTTAACTACATCTTTAGTGTCTTCTTCGGTTTCATTAAACATAATGTCTAAATAAGAAAAGGCTTCACAAGAGTTTACTAACGAAATAGGCGTTTTACTCTCACCCATACCGATAACAAACATATTATCTTCTCTCAAACGGGTAACTAGTTTTGTAAAGTCAGAATCACTTGTAACAATACAAAAACTATCGACTTTACCAGAATAAAGAATGTCCATTGCGTCAATAATTAACGTGAAGTCAGAGACATTTTTCCCTGAAGTATAGGCATATTGTTGAACTGGGGTTAACCCAAATTCATTAATTTTATTTTTCCATGCGCCAAGTTGATCGGTTGTCCAATCACCGTAAACTCTGCGATAGTTAATTTTTCCATACTTGTTGGCTTGGTCAATAATAAGTTCAATGTACTTAGGAGAGATATTTTCAGCATCAATTAATAAGGCAATGGTTTTATCTATATTCATTATTTTTCTCCGTTATTTTTTGGCGTTGGGTATTTCACACTATTTTTTTCTATTTTTTCTAATATAATCGTTTCTAAATCAAACTGATAATGATCCACTAACATTAAGCAATAAATCATGACGTCAGCGAGTTCTTCTTTGACGTTTGTCATCGAGTTTGCCTCAGTTGTCCATTGATAATTTTCTAATAATTCAGCAGCTTCAATGACAATAGATTTCGCTAAATTTTCAGGTGTATGATATGGCTTCCAATTTCTGGCATCTCTAAATGCGCGTATTTTCTTAATCAAATCTTCCATTAGGGACTCCTTTAATTTAAAAATCGTTGATGTTTTGAGACTTTGGGTTGATAGGTGATATTTTCTAGTGGAACTTGGTAATATTTATGAATGTAATAAACATCAATATAGTTCGTATGAACAATCGCACTTCTTGAAATGGTTCCATCATTTGAGAATATTATCTCAATGTGGGCCATTTTATTAAGTTCTACGTGATCAGTTTGAACTTTAATGGTCGTATTATAGAGTTTAGCAAATTCACTTATTTGATCAAACTCATTTGGTTCTATTAGTAATAAATCATCCATGAGTTCAACTGAATTATCTTCATCATAGATAAAGGATTCTTGTAAAGAATGCTTTAAAATTTCAATATCTTCAAGTTGAAATTGGTTATTAAATTGTTCACTAAAACGATCTTTAATCATGGTATTTTCAAACGTTAATACTGCATAGGCATTTATAAAAGGATCAACACCGTGAATACTGGATAGATCATAAAATTCTGCATGATCTAGTTCATAGATAGCAGACTCATCCATATTTAAAACACACTTAGCAACGAGTAAAATATCAAGCAGTTGTAATTGAGATTTTCTTTGTAGTGCGTCATAGTCTTTTAAAGATAAACCGAATAAGTCCTGGGCATCAAAATCAACAATTCGTGATAGTTCAAGGGTAAATTCTGAATCTCTAAATAATAATTGATGACTTGAACAATAACCTCTAGAGGTTTTAAAAAATGGATTAGCCCCTTTTTCAAATAATGTGTATAAGTAACTAGGTTTAACGGCGTGACGTAAGCCCTCATGGAAAAAGGTTAATCCAAACTCATTGTGTGCATTCATATCTAGATGTCTAGAAATTATAAATGTTAATGCTTGATTAAAATCATCTTGATCATCTATTTTAAATATAGGGACAAAGTCTTCTATATCAAAATCTTTTGAGAGATCTTCGATTTGTTCTATATAATGCAAAAATTCTTGATGATAACAAATTATTTCGTAGATGACATCTTCATGTTTTAAGTGCTTTTTAAAGCCTTTTTGTTTGATTAAATATTCAAATGCGATTGGGCTTTCTAAAGATGATTTTAGTAAATCTACACGGTATTTTGCTTCTAAATCATACGCTTTATAAAATTGAATAAAATAGTCTGCTTCTTTTGTTTGAAGCATATATTCATACATAATTAAAAACTGTTGTTGATTAAAAGGAATGTGTTCTAAAGCATCAAACAACAAATTTTCGCGTTCAAAAATAATTAATATGACTGGAAGAGATAATCTGAAAGGGTTAAAAAATTCAGAATAATCATACGCATGAATCAAATAGTTAAATATGGCTTCGCTATTATACGCCGCACATATTTCTATTGGATCTATCATAACTTCAGTATCTTTAAATGGTTCAAAAGTTCGTACAAACCCCTCTACATCATCGTCAATAATGCTTTGTGCATAAGGTGTCACATCTATAAGATCTTGTGAAAGAAAAAATTCTTTATATTGTTTAATCATATAGGATACCTTCCTTGGTTAAATAATTACAGTTCCATTTTAACATAACGACCTTTAAAAAACTATATAACTAAGCATTCTAAATAATAAAGTGATCTATTACTAGACCACTTATAATTTTCTTTTATTATTTTTTGGAGGCGTTGACACGGATTCTTCATCTTCTAAAAATTCTGGGGAATTGTTAATGAAATTTTCAAGGAGTTTTCCAATTGCTTCTGTTTGTGATGCATCTTTAAACATAAACTCCATTGATGCTTTATTAATAACAGAATCATCAAATATTTTGAGGTCGCTTATTGAGAATTGGATTGAAAAATCTAATTTTATAATTAAGCCACGTAATAAATTTTTAAGCAAAATCTTAATTAACATAGCCATGTAATAAAACGAAACAAATGGTAATAGTAAAAGTGTAAAAATGAGTGTTAGTAAAGAGTTAAGGCGTTTAATCCAGTCTGTGGCATGTGCTCTTTTATGAATCATTTTCATATGAAAGGTTAAAAAATATTTATATATTGGTGACAGTATACGTTCAATGATGTAACAAACCCAAGTAAATATAAATACAATGGTGAAAATTGGAAATACAAGTATTAAAAGTAATAATTTTAATACTATCTCACCATTTTTATAATCTTTAAAATTAAATAACATTTTGTAACTCATAAATGCTTGTTTAAAAACAAGTTTCATATTATCCCAACTTTCCATTTACTAGAACTATTTTAGCATATTTTAAACGTTTTAACCACGAAAAAAGAGACTTCTTAAAAGAAATCTCTTTTTAAAAATCCGAGAGAAGATTCATTAAAAACTAAGCTGTTTTTTGACATTTTTCGCATATTCCACGATAGGTTAGTTGTGTGTCACTAACTTTAAACTGACTTTGATACTTTTTATCGATATATGGTGGAACCATATCGATATCGAAAATCGTATCACAACGTTCACATTGGAAATGCGCATGAGGTGTACTTATTAGATCATAATGCTTTTGTTGTTCCATGACAAGTTCTTGAACTAAATGTTTTTCCATAAATAATTTCAAGGTATTATATACCGTTGTTTTAGATAAAGTCGGTAGTTCTTGAACAAGAGATTGATAAATTTCATCAACTGTTGGATGAGTCATATTATCCTTAAGATATTCAAATATCATCATACGTGTGTAAGATGGTTTGATATCGAGTTGCATTAACAGTTCTGCTGTTTGCATTTAATCACTCCTTTAAATCAATAGTGTAATGATTACAAATCTATAATAACAACATAATTAAAATCAGTCAATCTGTATGAATAAATTTATAATAATGCTTATAACTTTATAAATAACGATTGCATTTAGTATAATATATGTTAGGTGAATTATAATGAATGAAATTAAATCTGGAGATAAAATGTTTTATATTGGAGAAAGTGAAACAGAGGCTGTTGCACGTATTCACTATAAAGTTGAAAGCGACAAAGTGATCATAGCCAATTCAACATTTGTTGACCCATCACTCCGTGGTCAACAAATCGCTAAAAAATTATTAGACCGTTTAGCAGACTATGCCAGAGAAAACAACTTGAAAATAAGACCTACATGTTCTTATGTAGTAACGGCATTTGAGCGTTATAAAGAGTATGAGGATGTTAAACTATAAAAAAAGTATGGCCAGCCATACTTAATTAAACAAAGGTAGAATAAAAATAGCGATAGACAAAGCGAGAATAGGCAGTATAATCATTAGTATGCTTATAATGATTGTCTGCTTTAATCGCTTTTTTTCATTATCATAAAGATGTGGATCTTTTCTAGCGGCTAGTGCTAATAATAAAGCGATAATTGCCATAGGCAATACAAATAACTGAAACCCAGTAATGGTTGCAGATTCAGGTAAAAATATGTTTGTTATAACTGATAAAAGAAACATTCCTAAACTTGCCAAGGATAACATATATCCAGCATTTAAATAATTATTCTGATCCATAAACTCACCTACTAATTTAAAATGTAATCTAATTATAGCATTAATTTTAAATAAATAGATTAATCCCAATAAAAATAGGCTTTTATTTGTTATAAAACTGAGGTGTATACGATGAAAAAAATACTGAGTATTGGCTTATTAATGGTTACCGTTTTTATTTTATCTGGTTGTCAAGAAGTTGATAACTTTTTATCCTGGGTTCAAAACCCAACACAAGAAATCATAAATAATGATGATACTGATGAAAATGATACTTGTAATTTAGAGTGTGAAAATGAAATTATTATCGAAGAAAAAATAATTTATGAAGAAATAATTATATACGAAGAAGTTATTGTTTATGAAGAGAAAATCGTTTATGAAGAAGTCATCGTCTATGAAGAAAAAATTGTTTATATTGATGAAGGTGTTTTTGATAAACTTATTGAAACCCGTGATGCGATTAGATATGCAAATTTATTTGTAGAAGTTGATCAATATAAAAAAGGCATTGGAAACTCCACTACCAAAGTAGGAACTTCTACTGGTTCTGCATTTATCTTTTATCAAGATGGCAATACTTTTTATGCGTTAACAAATTATCATGTTTTATTTTTTGATTATGATATCATAAAAATTGATATCCGTGTTAGTCCTTTAAGTAATGAAGTTTATGAAGCAACATTAGTCGCTTATGATAAAGATAACGATTTAGCTTTAATTTCATTTGAAAGTACAAGTACAGCGTTTAATATTCTTGATATCCATGCTAGAAAAGATATAAACTTAGCATCTGGTGAGTTTTTACTCGCCGTTGGTAATCCAAAAGGCGTTAGACATATGGTTACTTTTGGAGAATATATTGATATGCGTACGATTGCGAATGTAACTTACCCAGTTATATACCATAGTGCAATTATCCATTCGGGTAATAGTGGTGGCGCACTTGTAGATATCAATGGCAATTTAGTCGGTATCAACACTTGGAGTGCTCAAGATAGTGATGTAAGAAACTTTGCAATTCCATTATCGATTATTTACGCCTTTTTAGACGAAGTAATGATTGAATACTAAACTAAAAGTTCATTTCTGTTTGAAGAAATGAACTTTTTTTATGATTATCAGCAGTCTCTAACGACTAAACAAGAAAGTTAATCCCTACTAAACTAAGTCATCGCAATAATGTCTTCAATAAATAAATTGCCCGTATTAAGCATGATGATTTTTTGTTGAATATCAGCACCAATAATCACGCCATTTAAAGTGTGCTTTTTACCATTTTTAAAATAAGAAATTGTAACGAATTCTTTATTGATAAACGCTTCTTCAAATCGGTATTGCATGAGCATATATTGATCTTCTGACAATTCGGGTTTAACCTCAACTGCTCTACCATTTAAAAGACTACTTATTTCATCACCTTGTTCAGGTAAGGATTGAAACGGTAACCATTTCAACATTTTTCGGTCCATATATAAATTACCCATGATGACCTCCAATTAAATCACTGCGATGAATCATGGTGCCTGATTCTAATCGAGAGGATAATCGCGTGAGACTTGTTTTACCAAAACGCGCACGGACTTGATCAATGGTTTGCCATAATTTCAGGCGTTTTTCTTTTCTTAACACTTCTTCAAAAAACGAAACCTGTAAAGTGTTTTGAGCTTCGTTTAATTGAGTGGCACGAATAAACACGCTTCTTATAGGTAAATCTTCGTAATGTTTTAAAAATAGTGTTAAGACAAAATGAAATAATTCATCAGGGTCATCGCTGGCTTCTTCTAAAGAGATTTGTCTAGAAAAACCACCGCCGTGTGTTTTACTATATCCTATTCCTAAATGAACCGTTTTGGCACGTTTTCTAACAAAACGAAGTTTTTCTGCGACTTCATCGGTCATCTCTAAAAGTACTTGAATGATTTGTTGGCCATTATAATCACTAAACAAGGTTTGACCTAATCCAACACTTTTCATATGGGGCTTATAACCTGATTTATCACTAATGATAGACATATCAATCCCATGGGCATGATAATAGAGTTCTTCTCCGATAACGCCAAACAGACGTTTTAAATGTTTTAAATCTGCATGCGCTAAATCTTTAATTGAATAAATATTTAATTGATTTAATCTTTTTTCCATGCGTGAACCAATGCCCCACATATTAGATAATGGTTTAATCGGCCAAAGCATTTCTTCTACATTGTCATAACGAATTTCAGCAATAAAGGTGGGAGATTTTTTGCTATATAAATCTAGGGCAAGTTTACTTAAAAGTAAATTATCGCCGATTCCACATGTCGCAGGGATTTTTGTTTTCTTTAAAACATCGTTTAAAATAGTTTCTGCAAGTTCATGAACGGTTTTCTTATGATATTTTAAATAATTAGTAACATCTAAAAACGTTTCATCAATACTATAAATATGCATATCTTCATAAGAAACATAGTCTAAAAATATTTCTATGATTGCTCTAGAAAAACGTAAATATTCTTTCATCCTCGGTTTGGCGATGATGAGAGATTCTTTATTAGGTATTTCAAATAAACGACATCTACTAGGCATGCCTTTGGCTTTTAAATAAGGCGTAACGGCTAAGACAATACTGCCTCCACCACGGCCTGCATCTGCAACAATCAATGGGGTTTTGAAAGGATCTAAGCCTCTTAAAGCGCACTCAACAGAGGCAAAGAAGCTTTTTAAATCAATACACAAAATATCACGATAGATTCGATAGTCTTCCACAATAAGAGTCTCCCTTCTTCTTTGATACTTTCATTGTACACCAGTTTTTTTATTCTACTAGTCTTGACAAATCCTGTGATATTTGAAATAAAAGAGCCGTCTACATTAACGGCTCTTTATAATCATTATAAGGTGAAAATTGGTCATTTTTCAGTATAAATTTGAAAAAATTGCATTGGTCTTTCATCATCACAAGAAACGCCTGAATTAAATGAACGGTTCTTAAATAAATGGTTAAAATCAATGGGTTGTTCTTCAAAAATGTAAAGCGCTGTTTGTTTAATAAAGCGCTCAGCATCAAATAAAGCATCAGCATATAAATCATCAACACTTTTTTTAGAGGGTTGTTTGGTTACTGGGTGATACCACGTTTGATGATCACGGTTTAAAAAATCATAGCTAAGATCTCTATTTCTAAAACTCAAATCTTTATAAAATAAATCATCAGCTGGTTTTTTTCGATCTAAGAAATTAAGTAGTTTATATTTAACGCCTGTTCGGTCATAAACAAATCTTTTTAATACAAAGCGCATCTTTTTATAAGAACGTAAAAAGAGTTCACCTGCATCATAAATATTAAGCGCTTCAGAAACTGAATACTCATAAAAATCACTGATGATTTTCGGTAATTTTTTAAGCGGTAATGCTTCGGTGATTTTATAGTAGTAAGCACAGCGTTTTGTATCTTCTTGAATCAACATCGTGTCAATACTACGTTCAAATCTTAAATGAAGGCCTTTATTATCTTGATTTGAAGGATTATTTTCATCATAGATCCCAACATGATGATAAACATAAGGATGAACATTTGCATCTAATGCAAAATGCATTAAAAACCCTACATAGTAGCTGTAAAGGTCTTTTGAATAATGTTTTTTTACATAGTTTGTCATGGTGACTAACAAGGTTTGAACATTCGTATCGTGTAATCGGTCACCAATATGACGCGCATGGTTTTTCTGGTTTGAAAAAACAAGATAGTAATAAGGATCTGGTCCTTGTGAACCAATGCGCACTAAGTCATTATTTAAAGGCGTTTTTAGATTTTTTAACAGGTCTTTTGCAAAACGGTTATGCATATAAATATCAGGCACAGTATCACTCGTTTCTAAGTTCGTTTAACTTCTCAAGAAAATATTCAGGTAAATCCGACTCAAAACGCATAAATTCTTTTGTTTTAGGGTGCGTAAATCCAAGTGATTTTGCATGGAGATATTGTCCATAACGGATATCTGTTTTTTTGTGGCCATATTTAGGATCTCCAACAATTGGATGGTTGATATATTTTAAGTGCACTCTAATTTGATGGGTCCTACCGCTTTCTAATTGACAAGCAATAAGTGTGTGGTTTTCAAAACGTTCTAACACATTAAAATACGTAACACTTGCTCTTCCTTTTGCGTGAATAGTCATATTTTGACGGTTTTTAGGGTCACGACCAATGGGTGCATCAATTTTTCCTTTATTATGTTGGATAACACCCTCAACTAAAGCGACGTATTCACGTTCAGTTTTGCGAGCTTTTAACTCTTTTTGAATAAAAACTAATGCTTCTTTATGTTTTGCAACAACTAATAGTCCGCTCGTGTCTTTATCAATACGGTGAACAATTCCAGGTCTAAAAGAATCATCAGTTTCTAAATTTTTAGCTTGTGAAAGCAAGCCATGTACAAGCGTTGCATCCTGAACAGTCGCAGCAGGATGCACTACTAGTCCTGTCGGTTTATTAACAACAATGACATCATCATCTTCGTAAACAAAATCAAGATTTAAAGCAACCGGTTCAAGATTCAATGGTTCTTCTACTTTAATATTTACTATAACCTTATCACCTGTTTTTACTTTGTAACTTGGTTTTGTTTCGTGGTCATTGACTAAAATATAGCCTTCATCAATAAGGTTTTTTATGTGTGTTCTAGTTAGCGTCTCATCCAAAGTAACAAGTACTTTATCAAGACGTTTTAAATGGTCAGTCTCTTCTATAATATACGTTTTATTTTTCACGTTCTTTCACCCTCTTTGGCTCTAATATTAGTACATCAACCGCAAATAAAATCATCCCTATAGTTAGTGCAGAATCTGCAACATTAAATATGGGGAAGTTATAAGTAAAAATATAAACATCAATAAAATCGATGACATACCCTAAAAATAAGCGATCGATAAAATTACCCAACGTGCCAGCAATGAGTAAAATAACTGCATAGGAATAAAACTTTCTTTGTTTTAAATCAACATCTTTAAATAAATAAGCAAATAAACTTAAAGCAAGTAGTGTAATCGCAATTAAAAACACCATTTGTCCACTAAACATGCCCCAAGCTGCCCCATCATTATGATGATGGGTAATATACATAAAGTTTGGAATCACTGCATAAGACGGCGTTTGCATCGGATTATTAAAATTATATGGAATGGTCCATACAATTATCCATTTGGTGAGTTGGTCTAATGCAATTAAGCCAATCATGATCAGTGTTGCAATTTTGTAATCTTTTTTCATGGTATCACTCCTAGATGAAATATGGTGTAAAAATAATAATGAATATGGCATTTAAGGCAAATATGAAAACACTTGTTGGGACACCATATTTAAAGGTGATATCTAAAGTATTTATATAGACTAATTCATTATAATTAGACAATGTTTTTAATGTAATGTATGTCACAAGTGAAAAATAAACACTAATTATCATACTTAATAATAGTAATACAGGGTAAACAAAGCGAATATATAGCAATAAAATATTTATCGTAAATAATAAAAACGGTAATATAATAATAAAACTTACGATTAAACTAAATACAATACTTCTTAGGATTTCGTGCCATTTAAACGTCTTAAATAAAGTCTCTAACTTACTAGAGTTCATCTGGATCGCCTCCTAAATTTATTAAGTAATTAATCGCATCAAGCCATGTTTCTACGCCAACAAGCTTCATATCAGTATCAATAAGTTCCATTGCGCGAAGGGCAACTTGATAGTTATCATTATAATTATTATCATTTAATCTAGGTACAAACAAAATATCAACACCAGCATAATGTGCGGTAATAACTTTTTGTGTAACACCGCCAATCGGTCCAACGGTTCCATCCAATCGAATAGTTCCAGTTCCGGCAATTTTATACCCATGGGTAATATCTTCTTCTGTTAAGACATTATAAATATGTAAAAACTGCATGAAGCCACCGCTTGGGCCACCGGTAAATGTCGGTTTAATTTCATAAGGGATTTCAGCATAAGTTAAGTTATAATACTGACTAACACTTAATCCGAAACGGCAACTACCATCTATATTTTGTTTGATAATATCATATTCAACCGTAACACCATCCACTGTAATTACAGTAAATGTTGCAGCTTCATTGCAAGAAACTGCATTAATTTCTGTAAAAATATTGCTATTACCATTGACTGCTATGATTTGATCGCCAAGATCTAAATCTTTATTACTTATATAATCATAGATTAAGGTGACTTGCATTTGAATATCATACTCTACTTCATATCCAAGCGCAATAAAAGAAGATATGATAGCCGCATTCCATGCATTGTCTTTCGCAATTTGACCGCTTCGCCAGTTTACTTCATCTGAAATACCTCTTTGCGATTCAGGTAATTTCATCGTTTCAATGGTTTTATCAAAATAAGCTAAACCAAATTGAAAAAATGTTGGTCTATCGATAGCCATCACATAAATGGTATAAAAACTGCCTTGATTATCAAACTGATTATCAAAAACAACTTGATCTTCAATAAGCGTTAAGCCTCCTGGTGTTGTAAGTGAATAGTCAATGCGGTAAGTAAAAATAAATAGGAAAAAAAAGTAAGGAATCGCCAGTAAAATAATAAATTTTTTCCATTTGCAAAGTTGTTTAATCATGATTAATCTTTACCTTAACGTGTTTCATATGACGCATTTTAATCCCAGCGTCTTTTAACATGCGCATGCTAGCAACGGCACTATCTTCATCTTGATATTTATTTTCGGTATAAACGATTTCTTTTATACCACTTTGAATAATAAGTTTAGCACATTCATGACATGGAAATAATGTGACATACAATGTTGCTTCATCAAGACTTACCGTACTATTTAATATTGCGTTTGGTTCTGCGTGCACAACATAGGGATATTTTGTATTTAAAAATTCCCCTTCGTTTTCCCAAGGATAAAGATCATCGTCAATTCCAATCGGAAATCCGTTATACCCAATTCCAACAATTCTATTTTTATTACTGACAATACATGCTCCGACTTGTGTATTTGGATCTTTACTTCGCATTGCGCTTAAACGGGCAACACCCATGAAGTATTCATCCCAACTAATGTAGTTTTCGCGTTTCATCGTTTCACCTACTTTACGTTTTTAACACTTGATAAATTGACGTGACAATACCCATTTTTGTTTTTATCAAGATAATCTTGATGGTAAGTTTCAGCTAAGTAAAAAGGTAAGTCAGTTTTAAAGGCAATAATAATGGGACGATTATAATTAGACTTAATCGATTCAATATACGCATCAATTTCTTCTTTTTGAGCTTCGTTATAATTATAGATACCACTGCGGTATTGAACCCCGATATCAGGCCCTTGTCTATTAAACATGGTAGGGTCTACGATATTAAAATAATGATCTAATAGTTTTTTAATGGATGTGGTGTTTTCATCATATTGAACCCAAACAGCCTCAGCATGCCCACTTCCCGAGCAAACTTCTTCATAGGTAGGGTTTTCTTTTTTACCATCAATATAACCAACACGTGTATCAACAACACCATTAACTAATTTAAAATAGGCTTCGACACCCCAAAAACAACCACCTGCAAGTACGATTTCTTTCATAATTTCACTCCTTAATAAGTTCTCTGACAATATAAGCTGCGGCTGTTAAACCTGCCGTTGCTGGAACAAAAGCATTTGATGCGGGTCTTCTTTGATGCGGAAATTTTCTAGGTATTTCTTCTGAACACACACAGGGTGTGTTTTTTAATAGTCTTTCCTTTTGTAGTTTAACACGAATAACTTTAGCAAGAGGGTCATAACTTGTATCTTTCAGTTCTTTTATGGTTACTTTCTCTGGTGCCATTCTATTGCCTTGACCAACTACGGTGATAAAACGTATGTTTCGAGCTTTGGATTCTCTAATAATATCTAATTTGAATGTAACCGTATCAATGGCATCAAGAACAAAATCTGCCTGGTGGTTATCCCAAATCACGTGTTTGTTTTCAAGTGTATAAAACATAGGATACTTGATAACGGTACAATTTGGATTTATATCTTTTATTCTCGCTTCTAAAATGTCTACTTTTAATTGATCTAAAGTAGAATGAAGTGCTGCAATTTGGCGGTTAATATTAGAAATTTCTACGCGGTCTTTATCGACAATGATCAAAGTGCCAATCCCGCTTCTAGCCAGTGCTTCAATGGCAAAAGAACCAACCCCACCACAACCAAAAACTAGCACCGTTGAAGATGCTAATTTATTTAGACCTGCTTCTTTAAATAATGGGATAGATTTGGAAAACATTTTTTCACCTAACGATTTTGAAATAATTTAACATTGAATATGTGACTACCAAGTTCTAATACGATAAAATAATTAACTAAAAATAACAAAATTAATAAATGAAGCAAATAATCCTTATTGCCACCAAACTCTAAAAACATTACTGCAACCCCTAAAATACCAAAACCGGTTAATATCATAAGCGATGCATATTCTTTACGGTAAACAGAATTCACTTTTTTTCGGTATTTTTTTCGTTTGGTAATTAAAACAGTAATGCCTATAAAGGCAATGGTTAAAGCAATAATTAGACTCACTATCATTTTTATGGTTGCGGTTAAATACTGATTGAGTTCAAAGGTATAAGAAAATGCGTAAAATATCGGAACACTCCAAACAAATGCATAAAGGAGTAATATCCATGAAACAAAATAATGTGAATAAATCTTTCTCATGATCCTTTTTCAGGCCCAACTAAGGAAACTTGTTCTTTACTCATTTCCCGACGTTCCTTGAAGAACTCATATAATACACGCAATGTAGCTGCAATTGGACTAGCAAATATAACCCCAAGTGCCCCAAATAAACTACCAAAGAATAAAATTGATATGATAATAATAATCGGATGAATCTCTAATTGTTTCCCCATAATAATGGGTTGGAAAATATTACCTTCAATAAACTGAATCATAATATTTACGCCAACAACCAAAAACGGATTCGGTCCAAAGTCTCTTGTTATAAAGGCATATGTTACTGCAGGAATCATCGCAATTAACGCCCCAAAATAAGGAATAACGTTGGTTAATCCAACAATGATACCAAAAATAAAGTAATATTCTAACCCGATTAGTTTATACGTAATCGTTGCAACCGTACCAATTGCAAACATTAAAAACAATTGTCCACGGATATAAGCCCCAACCGTATGATTTAAACGGGTTGCTAAATCACCAGCAGTTCGTGAATACTTTTTAGGAATTAATCCTTTTAATGTGTCGTTAACACGTTCGTAATCTAATAAATAAAAGAGCAATAAAATCGGTAAAATCGCTATAACTGTAATCAGCCCTAATATCGTTGATGGAATTACAGTAGTAAGGGAGGCAAAAAACGTTTCAACGGCATTATTAATTGCATCACTCGATTGAATCGCTCTTGCAAAGAAATCATACATTTCTGTTCCAAAGATAAAATCTTCACGAAACTGGGTTCTAAAATAATCAGCAAGTAATGGATAGTCTGTTGCAAAAAATTGCTTTATTTGATCCATTACAAATGGAATCAAGAAACTAAGCAATCCATATAAAACTACCGCAGTAAAAACATACACAATCGCCACACTTAAAGCGCGAGGACCAATCCCTCTTTTTTCAATAAGTCTAACAATTGGAAATATAATTAACGAAATTAACCATGCTAATCCTACAGGAATTAACACCGCACGCAAGGCAAGCCCTACTGAACGCCAAAATGGGGTGAATAATGTCATCATATAAATTAATAAAGTTGCTAAAATTAAAATACCTAATATTTTAAGCGCTCTATTTAACATTTGATCACTTAACAGTCGAGATTCTTTTTTCATTTGCTCACATCCATTTCATGCAATAATTATACCATAAACCTATTTTTTTAATGCTAGTTCCTTATACTGTTCTTCACTTATAACACTAGGTGCATCCGTTAGTAAACATTGCGCACTACTAGTTTTAGGAAATGCAATAACATCACGAATATTTTCTGTTTTACCCAGTAACATTACAAAACGATCAAATCCAAAGGCAATTCCGCCATGAGGCGGTGTTCCATATTGTAAAGCTTCAGTTAAAAAGCCAAACTTAGCAACTTGTTCTTTTTCGGTGATGCTTAATAAATCAAATACGGTTTTTTGCATCATCTCTTCATGAATACGCATGGATCCGCCACCAAGTTCTTGTCCTTGAACCACTAAATCATAACAATAGGCTAATGCATTATCTGGATCATCTGCTAAGCTTGATTTATAGCAATCTTGAACACGTGTAAACGGATGATGTAATGCGTAATAACGCGCAGTTTCTTCATCATACTCAAACATTGGCCAATCAACAACCCACGTAAAATCATAAGTATCTGGATCAATTAAATTAAGTCTTTTAGCCACAACTTTACGCAGGTGACCTAATGCACTACGGGTAATACTTAATGAACTTGCAACAATAAGTAATAAATCACCCTCAGTCGCCATCGTCTTTTGTTTTATTTTTAAAAGTTCTTCTTCGCTTAAGAATTTTACAATAGACCCAGTCGTTTCTTCTTGAAACTTAATAAAACTAAGTCCTTTAGCGCCATACTTTTTAGCTTCTTCAGTTAGTTTATCAATATCTTTACGTGAAAAATCTTTAGCACCATCTTTAACATTAATGGCTTGAATAGAACCGCCATCCGCAATTATCGTTTTAAAGACATTAAATTCAGTATGTTCTAAAATAGTATTTAAATCTTTCAATTTCATATCAAAACGCGTATCTGGTTTGTCAGAACCATAATCGCTCATAGCCTCGTGAAAGGTAATGCGTTTAAAAGGCTCAAGTAGTTCTATTCCTTTAACGTGTTTCATAACATGTTTAATCATACGTTCACTTAAATCGATAACGTCTTCTTGATTCACAAAACTCATTTCGATGTCGATTTGAGTAAATTCAGGTTGGCGGTCACTTCTTAAATCTTCATCTCTAAAACATTTTGCGATTTGATAATATTTTTCAAAGCCTGAAATCATCAATAATTGTTTAAAAATTTGCGGTGACTGAGGCAAAGCATAAAATTCACCTTTATGGATTCTGCTTGGAACGACGTAATCACGCGCACCTTCTGGGGTAGATTTGGTTAAAATCGGGGTTTCAAACTCCATAAAATTTTCATTATTTAAAAATCCTCTAACGGCTTGCATCATTTGATGACGTAATTTCATCATATTTTGCAAAATGGGACGACGTAAATCTAAATAACGATATTTTAAGCGGGTTTCTTCTAAAGCATCTGTATCATCTTGAATCATCATTGGTGGCTGTTTCGCAGTATTTAAAACAGTGATTTTCGTGACATTCACTTCAATATCCCCTGTTTTTAGTTGAGGATTTTTACTTGAACGTTCTTGAACAACCCCACTAACTTCTAAAACATATTCGTTTTTTAAAGCGGCCGCAATGCTTTTTAAGTCGTTTTCACTATCAAAAGCAAGTTGCGTAATGCCTTCCATGTCACGCAGGTCAATAAACACTAAATTTCCTAAATCACGTCTTTTTGACACAAAACCTTTTAAGGTAACTGTTTTTCCTATATCCTTCATTGTTAATTCATTATTATGATGGGTTGCCATTCCTATTACTCTCCTTTGTGTTCGCAATCTTCACATGTCGTTTTAGTTGTTAAACGATCTACAATCGTTACATAAATATCATTAATTGGAATACTTAAACTTTCTTTTGTTAAGGTATCTTTTAAATTAACTGTTTCAGATTTTATTTCTTCTTCACCTATGATAACTATGAAACGTGCATTTTGATAATCTGATTGTTTAAACTGGGCTTTCATGCTTTTATTTAAATAATCCATATTAGATGTAATGCCACCTAAACGTAAGCGTTGCATTATTGCCATAGCTTCAGTGCGGGCTTCATCGCCTAAAACAAGGAAGTAAGTGTGTAAATAGGGTTCAACTTTAAGTAAATTGGCTGCTTTCATCGCAACAATCACACGTTCTAAGCCAAATCCAAACCCAACAGCAGGTGTAGGTGGACCATCTAGTGTTTCTACTAAATGATTATATCTTCCACCACCACAAATGGTGTTTTGGTTTCCAAGGAGTTCTTTACTTACTTTAATTTCAAAAACTGTATGTGTATAGTAATCTAATCCACGCACTAAGTTACTATCGATTTCATAATTGATTTGCATGGCATCTAAATACTGACAAACTTTATCAAAATGTTCTTTGTCTTCTTTGGTTAAATATTCAATTGGTTTAGGCGCAGTTTTAATGGCTTCGTGTTCTTGATCAACTTTACAATCTAAAATACGAAGTGGATTATCTTCATAACGTTTTTGACAGTCACCACAAAGAGATTTTACAGAATCTTTTAAATGCGCTTTTAATGCTTTATGGTAAGCAGGTTTACTGTCTTTATCGCCTAAAGAGTTAACATAAACTGTAATTCCCTTTAATTTAAGCGATTTAAGTAATGTAACTGCATAAGCGATAATTTCTGCATCCATTTCAGGACGGTCACTACCAAAGGCTTCTGCCCCAAATTGAATAAATTCTCTGAAACGTCCCTTTTGAGGACGTTCATAACGAAACATTGACCCTAAATAATAAAATTTATGTGGCGTAATACGTTCTGCATAAAGTTTATTTTCAATATAAGCACGGACAATTCCAGCAGTCCCTTCAGGTCTTAATGTATTACTTCTATTGCCGCGATCTATAAAATCATAAGTTTCTTTACTTACAATATCGGTTGATTCACCAACACCACGATGAAAAAGCTCACTTGATTCAAAGTGGGGTGTTCTTATTTCATTATATTGAAACAATTTGCTCACAGTCATAATTTTCTTTTCAATTTCTTGCATATAAGGCATATCTTCATACAAATCGTAGGTGCCTTTCATTTTTTGAATCATATTAACACTCCTTTTTATAAAAAAAATCACCCTTAGAAAACCTCTAAGGGCGAATAAATTCCGCGGTACCACCTTAGTTCCGGTTTTACAACCGGCCCTTAACTCTTAACGCGAGAAACGTCTTTTCCTATGAATTCAGAAAAGCCCTCGGAAATGTCAAGTGTTTTAACTCGTATGGTGATTACACCCTCCACCACTCTCTATAACGTTTAAATACACGCAGTTTCCTCATAAGTTTACAAAAGTAATTATACATGCATTTAACAGGTGTGTCAATTTGTAAAAGCATGAATAAGGATAATTTATTACTTGATAATGGTTATTTTTTCTTTAACGGTATTAAACCTTGTTTCTTCTTCAAAATAATCGTCTTTAGTGAAACTCGATACAATTTCATCAAGAACCTTACCATTAGCATGTTTGAAGCCTCTACGTTTTATGCCTTCAACTTTAAACCCTAGTTTTTCACGTACTCTGCGTGAGGCGTAGTTATCTAAAAAGTGACAATAAGCTAAGCGAGACATCAATAGTTCTTCAAACGCATAAACCATGACGGCTTCAGAGGCTTCTGTCATATACCCTTTATTCCAATAATCAGGATGAAGGACAAAGCCAATCTCACCTTTATACCCTTCAAATGAATGAATTTCGATCGTTCCAATGACTTCATTAGATGCTTTTTCTTCGATAACCCATACGCCTGGTTGATTGAGTTTACGTTTATTGAGTGCATACTCTATAAATTCATAAGTGTCTTGCATGGTGTGATGGGGATTCCACCCAGCACTTGGACCAACATTAGGAAGTTGAGCATATCGAAAGATTGATTTAGCGTCTTTTTTACTTAATGGGCGCAACATTAAGCGTGTTGTAATAATAATGGGTAGGTTAATCATGTTTAGGAATTAACATAATCCAGTCGTCGATTTTAACAAAACCGAGTTGTTCATAGAGTGCGCCAGCACGAGGATCATCATAATAAAGACATAACGTTTTATGTTTTTTGTTAACGTATAAGTCTACTAAATAATACAATACTGTCTTACCAAGACCACGTTCACGGTAATCAGGATGGGTTCCAACCCCAACAATCATCGCTGTTTTACGTGTTTCACCAATAGCACTAGCGCTTGCTATGACAATATCATCTTCTTCTATGAACACAGTTGTGCCATTATCATTTGAATTATCTAATAGAAATTGAACGAATTCTTCTTCTGTTTTTTTACGTACTGATTCTAATTCTTCTATACCATTTAAAAGCGTATAAACGCCTTTAGCATCTTTTTCAGTTTCGAGTATTTTAATGCCTTCATAAGAAATAGACGCATCTTTTACAAAGGTCGTTGATTTCATAAATTCTAGTTTATCCATCATTAAATGGGGTAAATAAGGTGCCATGGCTTTCATAATTGGCGCTTTACCACTAATGAACAAATAATCAAACTGTTCAAATATAGTAAGCCATTGATCATTAAATTCAGGTGATTTAGCATAATAGACGATATGTGATAAATTTCTACTCATCACCGCATAATAATCGCCATCTTTAAATTCGGCATAAATGGACTGATCTTCTTGATCAAACCCAAAGTTTTTTATATCTCCAATGATATAAAGATTGATTTCAGGTTCTTCATATAAAAAATTCAGTACACTTTCCTCATCGTTTTTGGTTAGTTTCCTAATCATTTTTCATCCCTCGTTCTAACAAAATGGTTACTGGGCCATCATTAATGAGTGAAATATCCATATGTGCTTGAAAAGACCCCGTAGAAACAAATAACCCTTCTTTTCTTAATGCTTCATTAAATTGATCATAATAAATGGTTGCAAGCGTTGGATTAAGTGCGTCTGTAAAAGATGGACGATGCCCTTTTTTAGTACTAGCCTCAAGTGTGAACTGAGAAATAGACATCACTTGCAACTGTAAATCTTTAAGTGATAAGTTCATTTTACCTTCTTCATCTTCAAAGATTCTTAAGTGCGCAATCTTTTTAGCCATTTGCGGAATAAGTATAGCCTCATCAGTTGTGTGAAAACTTACAAATAACAATAAGCCTTTATCAATATGACTAAATGGGGATTGATTTATAATGCAAGTGGCTTCTTTTACTCTTTGAACAAGGACTTTCATTATTTCATCAGCCTTTCAATACTAAATACATCACGAACCTTTTGAAGATTCACAATGGCATTTTCAAGTTCTGATTTATGATGCACACCCACTTTTAATTTAATAACCCCTTCACCACGTTTATTTGTACTTGCGGCTACTTGAATAACTTTTGAACCGTTTGCGGTAACTTTGTTAATAATTTCAGCTAAAATATTATCTCTATTTTGGACTAGCATTTTTAAGTTTACACTGTAAATTAGACTTAGGTCATTGCCCCAATTAACATCGATATAGCGCCCTTCAGGTAAATTTTGCAAGTTATTACATCGAGTTCTATGAATGGCAATGCCTGATCCTTTTGAAATGTATCCTGTGATATGATCACCAGGAATCGGCGTACAACAGTTTGAAAGTTTAATGGATGGATTATCTAAGCCTTCAATGATAATATTTACATCGTTTTTAATTTGTGTTGCACCTTTACGGTTAATTGATTCGATTAAATCTTTATCTTTTTGTTTTTCCTCACCAATTAACGCATTGATGGCATTATTGGCAGTAAGAGTATTTTTCCCTATTTCATAATAAAGGTCTTCTAAATTTTTAACCCCTTTATGTTGGAATAATTCTGCACACATTTTATCTGTAATGTGAACGTCTTTTCTTCTAGTTTCAAGTTCTTTTTGAAATTCTTCTTTACCCATTTCAACTAAAACATCACGACGTTGTTTATTTAAGTAGTTTTTGATTTTTGATTTGGCTGCAGAAGTTTTCACGATTTTTAACCAGTTATCATTGGGTCCAAAACTGTTCGCACTCGTTTTCATGTTTACAATATCACCGGTTTGAAGTTCATATTCAAGCGGAACGATTTTCCCATTTACAATTGCCCCAACTGTGCGAATCCCAACCTCAGTATGGATTCTGAACGCGAAATCTAGCGGTGTTGAGCCTTTAGGTAAATCGATGATATCACCTTGTGGTGTAAATACATAAACATTTGAATGCAAAATGTCATCGCGTAATAAATCTAAAACATCCTCATCATTTTCACTTTCTTCTGTGAATTTGATGAGTTCGCCATACCATTTAAGTTTTTTCGATACCATTTCTGTCATTGGGACACTACCACGATCTTTATAAGACCAGTGTGCGGCAACCCCGTATTCAGCAATGCGGTCCATTTCATTGGTTCTAATTTGAATTTCATACACTTTACCATTTGCGATGACTGAAGTATGCAGGGATTGGTAAAGGTTAGGTTTAGGCATTGCAATATAGTCTTTAAAACGATTGGGAATTGGTGTCCATTTGCTATGGATAACACCGATTGCACTATAACAAGCTTCAATATTTTTAACAACGATTCTTAATGCCAATAAATCAAATATATCATCGAAATCTTTATTTCTAGATTGCATCTTTTTATAAACAGAATAAATATTTTTAATACGGCCTTTAACATTATATTCAAATTTATTCTCACTTAGTAAATATTCTAAGTTTGTGCGCATAAGATTTAAGTCTTCTTCGCGGTTTTGTCTTGTATCACTAATCATTTGCGCAATAAGTCTATATTGTGGTGGATTTAAATACTTAAAACTTGTATCTTCAAGTTCAGCTTTTAGTAAGTACATCCCGAGTCTATGCGCAAGTGGCGCATAAATATCTAAAGTTTCTTTAGAGATACGCTTTTGTTTTTCTTCAGGTAAACTAGCTAGGGTTCTAACGTTATGTAGTCTGTCTGCAAGTTTAACGATAATGACTCTAATGTCTTTTGACATAGCTAGTAACATTTTTTGATAGTTTTTCGCTTGCATGTGTTGTTTTTCTTCTTCAGCCGTTTCTATGCCTTTAAATTTATATTGACCTAATTTTGTAACACCTTCAGTAAGTAGGGCAACTTCTTCGCCGAATATTTTTTTAACATCTACAAATGTAGCGGGTGTATCTTCAATCGTATCATGAAGAAGTCCGGCTATAATCGTGATCGGATCAGTTTGGTATTCGCTTAAAATATAGGCAACACTTATAGGGTGATTAATATAAGCCTCACCGCTTTGTCTTTTTTGGCCTTCATGATGTTTAAGCGCAAACAAATACGCGTCATGAATACGCTTTAAATCGTCTTCTAAATCGATATATTTTTTTAAGTTTTCCATTAATAGTTCAATGGTGATTGTATCCATAACGACGCCTCCTTATGATGTATTTTTAAGTATATTCCATGTAGTTAATATTGTAATAATGATTTGATTTGATAGTTTTTAAACTGTTCTTTACCATTTAAATCTAACAGTTCAATTAAAAATGCAATGCCTGCAACATTAGCGCCACTTTTTTCAATGAGTTTAATGGTAGCATTAATCGTTCCGCCAGTTGCAAGTAAGTCATCAACGATTAAAACGTTTTGTCCTGGCAAAATATCACCTTTATGAATGGATAAGGCATTCTCACCATATTCTAGGCTGTAACTTTCTGTTAAGGTTTCTCTTGGTAATTTTCCTGGTTTTCTAACGGGAACAAAGCCAATGCCTAACAGTGTCGCAACCGGTGCACCAAATATAAATCCTCTAGCATCTGGTCCGATAATAACGTCTGCTTTTACTTCTTTTGCAAAGTTTGCGAATAGTTCAGTTGCATAGCGAAATGCTTCGCCGTTTGCAATGAGTGGGGTAATATCTTTAAATTGAATACCTTTTTTAGGAAAATCAGGTACGTTTGCAATATAATCTTTTAAGTTCATAAAAACACTTCCTTTATTGTTTTATTATATCAAATTTAGTCTATTACATGCGCTCTTTCGCATGCACACCAACTAAACTTAAAGCATCTTTTAATACAATTTTTACGGCATTTAACATCGCAAGACGTTCTTGTGTTGCGAGTAAGTCTTGTGTAATGACAATTTCAGATGCGTAAAAACTATGTAAAGCTGTCGATAAACGTTGAATGTATTGTGTAATTTTATGAGGAATACGTTTTGAGGCTGCTTCTTCGATCACATTAGGATAATCGATTAAAACACCGAGTAAATCAAGCGCTTTATCGCTTTCTAATGTTTTAAAGTCTTTAATCGTTAAATCAACCTTAACATTACGGTCAATGCATTGTCTAAAAATACTTGAGATACGTGCGTGGGCATATTGTGCGTAAAAAACAGGGTTTTCGTTTGATTCTTTCAATGCTAAATCTAAGTCTAAATCCATGTGTGTATTTAATGAACGCATGGCAAAGAAATATCTGATTGGTTCAGGCCCAACATCTTCAATTAAATCACTAAGCGTAATGGCTTTACCACTACGTTTACTCATTTTAACTTCTTCACCGTTTTGTAAAACTTTTACCATTTGTAAGAGTTCAACATCGAGTAAATCACTTCTACCTCCGACCATTTGAATGGCTGCTTTTAAACGGGGAACATAGCCATGATGGTCGCCCCCTAAAATATCGATTAACTTAGTAAACCCACGAGATAATTTATTTTTATGGTATGCAATGTCAGGAAGAATATAAGTATAAGATCCATCCGTTTTAACTAATACACGATCTTTTTCATCACCGTATTCACTTGATTTCATCCAAATTGCACCCTCTAGTTCATAGGTAAAATTATTGCGCTTTAAGAAGGCAAGCGTTTCTTCAACTTGATTTGCTTCATAAAGAGATGCCTCACTAAACCAAACATCAAAATGAACATTGAATTTTTCTAAATCCTCACGTAATTGATTAAGTAAAAAATCAACACCATATTTTCTAAAGTATTGGTAGCCATCTTCTTGGATAAATCTATCTTGATGGGCTGTTTTAATAGATTCAGCTAAGGCAGTAATTTCTTTTCCAAAATACCCATCTTCAGGTAAACTAGCATCAATACCATGCGCTTGCTTATAACGTGCATCGATTGATAAGGCTAAATTATGGATTTGATTTCCGCCATCATTAACATAAAATTCTCTTGTTATTTGGTAACCTGCTTTTTCTAAGATGCGTGCAATAGAATCACCTGCTGCAGCACCACGTGCATGCCCAATATGAAGACTTCCTGTTGGGTTTGCGCTTACAAACTCAATATTAATGTGTTCATCTTTACCGAGATCAAGTTTTCCATAAGCATCGCCCATGTCATTAATGGTTTTAATAATAGATGTATAGATTTGTTTATTAACATAGAAGTTGATAAATCCAGGTCTTGCAATGACGATATCTTTAAAAGAGGTTGAGGCATCTTTAAAATCATTCACAAGCATCTCTGCAATCGTCATAGGGTTTTTTTTCAATGTTTTGGCAAGTTTCATCGCTATATTCGTAGAAAAATCACCGTTCGAAGCATCATTTGGAACTTCGATTTCGATGTTTTGATCATGAATATTAAGTTTTTCTAGTGATTGCATCACCAATGTTTCTATGATAGTTTTCATGTTCATATAATCACAACCTTTAATTTTGATAGATTATTGCTAAATCAAATGCCTGCAAATCAATGGGTACTTGCTCAATAATAAGGGCATTGATGGGTAATGTTGAGAGGGTCTTAATGGCTTCATATTGTATAGGTACAGAAACCACTAAAGGAATGAATGTATTATTTAGTTTACTACATGTATCAATGAATTCATAGTCCATACTCATCAGTTTTATGTGAGCGGGTTTAAGTAATTGGGCTAGCCTAAATGCATCAACTGAGTTTACTTCAACTGTAAACGGTGTTTTCATTGAATTAAGGCTGTTTATTGATTCATTGCTTGCATCAGCTAGCCGTTTAATAGTGTTTAAAAAGTTTAGATGGATATTAACGGAATCTTTTTCATTTAATAAACTGCCACCGGCAACTTGAACGGCATATTTTTCTAGGGGGTTGATATTAGAAAAACTATTGAACGCAACATAAAGTTTAATGTTTGATGGCGTTAATAGTTCTAAATAATTTGAAATAGTAGTACTTAGACAGCTTAAACGTTTCATTAAGTTTAAACACATCGTTTCCCCTTTTATTATGCGATTAAGTGGCCCACTAATGATTGCAATCATATCATTTTCTTCTACTAAAGCCCCGTCATATTGAATGGCTTTAAAATAAATACGTTTATCCATTTGTTCATAAATCATTTTAATCATTTGAACACCGGTGATAACACCAGATGATTTTGCGAAAAGATGGGCTTCTACGATATGGCCATCAAGTATCGTGTCTGCTGGGGATTCTTTTAACAGATTAGAATCATTTATAGCTTTTAAAATAAATGCTTCAATGGGTGCATCCATTTTATCACTACACTTTCAATTTCAATTGATCATACACGGTATTTTTCTTTTGACTAGGATAGAGCTTCATCCATTTTGCACTTCTCCCTTTTCCTAGTGGGCGTATTTTTTTCTCATCACGCATACGCTTTAATGTTCTATTGATGGTTGATTCGGAAATGGTAGGATGTTGTGCTCTAATTTCTTCTTTTGTAAAAACTTCTTCAAGTTTATTAATGGTATTTTCTATATAGTCAGATTTATTGGTTTGTTGATCAAATGTATAGTTTCTTAAGAGTTCATGTAAGCTTTTATAAGACTCTAATAGTAACTCCAACATAAAGCGGTGCAACTGCATCGTATCGGCTAAGTTTTCGCTCCAATTATGAGAAGCATCTTTAATTTGCTTTTCGAGTTTAACGTTTTGCTTATAAAACAGTTCAAATAAGCTTGCTAAATGTAAAGATTCATACCCGTTAGTAAGCAGTAAAATATATAAAAGCATTAACCCTAATACTTCATTGTGTTTTGTAAAAGGTTTTAAGTTAATAAAATCAATGTAGAAGTTAGTAAGAATAAACGATACTTCATAATCCCCTTTAGATTTTAAACTTTTATATTCTTTTAATAGT
Source organism: Liberiplasma polymorphum (assembly GCF_043951795.1). Classification (NCBI taxonomy): domain Bacteria; kingdom Bacillati; phylum Mycoplasmatota; class Mollicutes; order Liberiplasmatales; family Liberiplasmataceae; genus Liberiplasma; species Liberiplasma polymorphum. The sequence goes on from NZ_JBIOAG010000001.1 coordinate 48,938, forward strand.
TCTTCAAGTGCTTCTCGTTTAGTTGGATAAGAACTACTCAGTAAGTTCATAGAATCCTTTTTCTTTTTTTCAGTTTTTGCGTAATATAAGTTAGCTTCAGGTTCAACATCTTTATATAAAAATTTTAGTAAGTCATAAATTTCAGCAACATATAAAGTAAATGTTTCAGTTTCTTTATGAACTTTTTCAAACGCTTTAAAGATGTTTTTAAGTAAACGTTCATCTTTAGTTTTAGCCTGTACATCTTTAGTTAATAAGGCTTTATACCTTGATTCAGTAACATTTAACTTAAGTAATTGGCCAAAGTAATAAGCATCCGATTGTATGGTTTGAACGATTAAGACATCTAAATCTTTAGAGACACTTGCAAGCATGTCTTTATTTCGTCCAATAAACGGATATATTTGTAAGTATAGTTTGATGACATCATTAGGAATTTTTGCGTAGTGAATATTTTTTAGACAGTGCATTATTTCACCACTTTCTATTCAATCGCATCAAATAAGGAAGCTTGTTCTTCAGCTACTTTAACTTCTTTTTTATAATCTGATAATGGTTGAATGGTTTCATCGATTACTAACTCTTCAATAATCATATGTCTTGGCGTACCTTGTTTAGCAGTAACAAACTTTTTACCAGCTTCTGATGCATTTATTTTAAGATCAAACGTGTTAACAGCGATATGTGCGCGATCAGTAATGATATGAACACGGGCACGGTTTTTATACTGAGTACTATTTAAAACAGCTAAATCGGTGATGAAATACGGATTTGATTTAACTTGTTTGATAATTGGAATGCCTTTTAACGCACGACGTTTTTTCGGAATTTCTTCGATGAGCATGCGTTTAATTGTTCCACGTGTGGTTAACACGAGTAAATCGTGATGATCTTTTAATATAGTACTGGCTGCAAGTTTATATTTAGGACTTAAAGTCATTGCTTTAACGCCTTTTGCACTTGATGAGGTGACTGGAATTTCACTGACATCATAACGGAGTGCATGACCAAAGTCACTTACAGTTAAGACTTCAGCATCTAAATCAGTTACTTCAGTGACGTGTACGACTTCATCATTAGTATTTAAGCCAATAGCTCTTAAAGGCTTGTTATATCTTAAGGCAAAGTATTCACTAAGTTCGGTTAACTTAACTAAATTATCTTTAGTCGTAAATAAGAAATACATCTTATCTTCAAATGATTTAACGCTTGTTACATGGATGATTTCTTCATTTAAGTCAATTTGGAATAATTGGTTTAAATGTGTCCCAACATCTTTCCATTTAGATTCAGAAATTTTGTATACAGGTAAGAATAAGTAATTACCTTGATTTGTAAAGATAAGCATAGTATCAAGTGTAGAAACTTCATCAATAAACATAAAGGCATCAGTTTCTTTTAATGTTGCATTTTCTGTTGCTTTATAACTTCTAATTGAGGCACTACGAACATAACCATCTTTGGTTATTCCAACCATGACTTGTTCTGATTTAATGAGTTCTTGTTCTTGGAATGTGATGCGTTCGATCTCTTCTTCAATAGCACTTAATCTTGTAGTATCAACACTTTTTAAGACTTGACGAAGCTCTTTTTTAATGACTTTTTTTAATGTTTCTTCATTATGTAAAATATCATTAAGTTCATCGATCCAAAGGAGTAAAGATTTTTGCTCTTTTACTAGTTGTGTTAAATCTGTATTAGATAAGCGATAAAGTTGTAAAGTTAAAATGGCTTCTGCTTGGTCTTCACTAAACTTAAAGCTCTTAACTAAACGATCTTTCGCATCTTGTTTTCCTTTTGATTTTCTAATGGTTTCAACAACCGCATCAATAACATCCATCATGCGGATAATACCTTCTACGATGTGAAGGCGTTTTTGTGCTTTTCTTAGTTCGTAATTACTACGATTGGTGACCACTTCTTTTTGGTGATAAATATAACTATCAAATATCGCTAAAATGCCCATTAATTCAGGGCGTTTATTATTAATGGCAACCATATTATAGTTATAAGATTTTGTCAAATCGGTTTTTTTATGTAAGAAGTTTAGAATTGCGTCTAAATCAAAATCTTTTTTGACATCGATAGCAATACGTAAACCGTCTTTATCGGATTCATCGCGGACTTCTAAAATACCATCTACTTTTTTAGCGGCTCTTATTTCATCTATTTTTCTAACAAGAACTGCTTTATTAATTTCATAGGGAATTTCAGTGACAATAATTTTATTATCTTCGAAATGGGTTTTAGATTTAATAATGATTCGGCCTCTACCAGTTTCAAAAGCTTCTTTAATACCGTCTTTACCTTGAACAATTGCGCCAGTTGGAAAGTCAGGTCCTTTAATGATTTTTAATAAATCATCTACTGTACATAACGGATTATCAATACGTTTAATAACCCCTTTTACAATTTCTTCTAAGTTATGAGGTGGAATATCCGTCGCATAACCAGCACTAATTCCAGAAGATCCATTGACTAGTAAATTAGGAAATCTTGAAGGCAGTACTATGGGTTCATATTCTTCATCATCAAAGTTCGGAATGAAGTTAACGGTTCTTTTATCTAAATCAAGGAGTAAATGGCTGGCCATTTCACTCATACGTGCCTCAGTATAACGCATCGCTGCAGCGGAATCACCATCAATTGATCCATTATTTCCGTGCATATCAATTAATGGCACACGCATTTTAAAATACTGTGATAAACGTACTAATGCATCATAAACACTAGAATCGCCATGTGGATGATATTTACCAATAACATCCCCAACAATACGGGCCGATTTCTTATAAGGCTTGTCATGGAACATGCCTAGTTTATACATCGCATATAGTATACGTCTTTGTACAGGTTTAAGACCGTCTCTTACATCAGGTAAGGCACGGTCTTGAATAATATATTTTGAGTAACGTCCAAAACGGTCGCCAACGATATCTTCTAGATTTTCGTTGAGTATGCGACCTTCAATATACGTATCAAGTTCTTCTTTTATTTTGGTTGTCATAGGATTACTCCTTTATCGTAAAGTTATCTTCATTGGTAAATATGACATTAGATTCAATCCAATCACGTCGTGGTTCTACTTGATCACCCATAAGGATTTTAATGCGTTTTTCTGCATCTGCTAAATCGTCTATGTTTACTTTAATCAAGGTACGTGTTTGTGGGTTCATGGTCGTATCAAATAATTGATCAGCGTTCATTTCCCCTAACCCTTTAAAACGTTGAATACTGACGTTTTTATGTTCTTCGATTAGGCGTTGTAACTCGTCTTCATTCCATGCGTATGCAATTTCTTCAACTTTGCGTTTTTTAATCGTGACTTTAAATAAAGGTGGTAACGCAATATATATACGACCTGCTTCTACAAGTTTTCTCATATATCTAAAGAAGAATGTAAGAATTAAAACTTGAATATGGGCTCCATCTGTATCGGCATCGGTCATTATAATGATTTTATTATAATTACATTTTTCTAAATCAAAATCACTACTTAATCCAGCACCAATCGTATGAATGATGGTATTGATCTCTTCGTTTTTTAAAACATCTTCAATTCTAGCTTTTTCGGTATTAATTACTTTTCCTCTTAAAGGTAAAATCGCTTGGTATTTACGGTCTCTAGCTTGTTTAGCACTACCACCGGCTGAATCACCCTCAACTAAATAAAGTTCTGTACGGTTTTTATCTTTTGATTGTGCAGGCGCTAATTTTCCTGATAAAAGCGGTTCTTTCTTTTTACTTTTTTTCTCCATACGTGCTTCTTCACGTGCTTTACGTGCAGCATCACGTACGTTTTGCGCTTTTATTGCGCGTTCAATTAATGTATTCGATAAGGTTGGATTTTCTTCGAAAAAGTACATCATTTTTTCGCCAACAATTTGTTCGACGGCTGTTCGGGCTTCACTTGTACCAAGTTTATTTTTAGTTTGGCCTTCAAACTGAAGTAAATATTCTGGAATACGAATCGATATGATTGCACATATCCCTTCACGAATGTCTGCCCCTTCAAGTTTTTTATTCTTATCTTTTAGTAAGCCACTCTTTAAAGCATATTCGTTAAATATCTTAGTAATAGCAGCTTTAAAGCCCGTTTCATGGGTTCCGCCATCACGGGTTCTTACATTATTAACAAATGAATAAAGTTGATCGGTATAAGATTTAGTAAACTGAAAAGCAATTTCAACTTCTATATCTTCACTACTACCTTCAAAAAAGACGGTGTCATGTATGGTTTGTTTTTGTTGATTTAAAAAATCGATATAGGACAAAATACCGTCGTGATAAATATAGGTTTCTTGTTGTTTTGAGCGCTCATCTATAAGCACCACTTTTAATCCTTTAATTAAAAAGGCGCTTTCTCTTAAACGTTCTGACAAAGTTTGAAAGTTAAAAACGGTGGTTGAAAATATATTCGAATCCGGCTTAAACCATACGGTTGTACCGTTTTTCTTACTTTCTCCTACCTCGACTAAATCTGAAACACGGCGTCCGCCTTCTTCAAATAGCATTTTATAAAGTTTACCATTTCTTGCAACAGTTACTTCGATAAATTCGCTAAGTGCATTAACAACACTTGCGCCAACACCATGTAAACCACCGGATACTTTATACCCACCAGCTTGGCCAAATTTCCCACCGGCATGTAGTTTGGTGTAAATGATTTCAATTGCTGATTTACCACTTTTATGATTTTCAATTGGGACACCACGTCCAAAATCTTGTACGATTACACTATTATCTTCTTTAACGGTTACTATAATTTCTGTTCCATACCCAGCAAGTGCTTCATCAATCGCGTTATCAACAATTTCCCATACCAAATGATGAAGTCCTCTTGCATCCGTAGAACCAATATACATTCCCGGGCGTTTTCTAACGGCTTCTAATTCTTCTAATATTGTGATAGAGTCTGCGCTGTAAGTATCTAAAGTTTTTAGCGTCATGATTACACGTCCTTCTGTCTAACTCATTATTTTATTATATCAAAATTGCTGGTGTATTTGTAGTGTATTTTTTATTTTTATTATGATATAATCTAAAAGTAATTATACATAAAAAGGTGGTTTTACAGTGAAGTATGTCTTAATATTAATAGCGTATTTAGTGGGTTCTATCCCATGGAGCATTATAATTGGAAAAACATTTAAAGGCATTGACATCAGACAACATGGCTCCGGAAATCCAGGAACGACTAACGCTATAAGGGTACTTGGAAGAAAAATAGGGATGATTGTATTTTTACTTGATGTACTTAAAGGCGGATTTATTATCTTACTTATTAGACTTGGTCTATTTGAGAATTTCACTATTTTCCATCCATTATTATACGGTCTTATCTCTGCAATCGGACATATTTATCCTGTATTCTTGAAATTTAAAGGTGGAAAAGCCGTAGCCACTGGTGTAGGTATCTTTTTATTTTATGCGCCATTACTTGGGGTTATTGGACTCCTTGGTTACATTGTAACATTAAAAGTCACAAGATATGTAAGTATATCGTCATGTATGGGTACGGTTAGTTTATTTGTAGCTGCACTCGTTGTCTTTTTCTTCGGTCCAGAACCTGGTTCTACCCTTGAAGTGTTATTTGGCCCTCAAGGTGAACTGATTATGCCAATTATTTCTTTTATTGGGTTACTGCTTATTTTTTACAGACATCGAGGGAATTTTAAAAATATTATGAATAAAGTTGAACCGAAAAGTAATTTCTTACAAAAGAAAAAGCTATAAACGTTTATGTAAAGCCGTTAAAACGGCTTTTTTTATTAGTTCAGCTTAAAAATATGTCCCTTATACTATTACTTTATACAAAAACCCTTTATTTTTCACTCTTTTATTTTCATTAGTATCTGTAATAATGATGTTATAATAACATAAAGTAGGTGATACCATGGATAAAAAGTATATTAAACGCAATATGAACGAACTCGTTGATGCTGTATTGGTTAAAGTTGATCCTCATTACCAAAATCAAAATGACGTTTATATTGAAAAATCTAGAAAAGATATTGAATACACAATCCTTTTTACACTTGAGTGTGTTCATTCAAAAGACGAATCCATTTTAATTCACTATTACACTTGGCTCATAGAAACCTTAAAACATTATAATATACGTCAACGTACTTTATTTAATATGCTTGATGCGATAAACTTAGTATTAAAGCCCTACTTATCAGTAGATGAAATCCATTTTTTAACCCAAATAGATGAAACAGTGATTAAAGATGCGCTTAAAGAAGTACAAGATCAAACCTATATTAACAACCCAGCGTCTGAGATTTATCTTACCTATTTAATAAAAAAAGATCGTTTGGGTGCGGTTAACTACATTAATTCACTAATTGAGGCAAATTATGATATTAGAAAAATCTACTTAGATATCATTCAACCGTCAATGTATGAAATTGGGCGCTTATGGCAAGCGCGTAAGCTATCGGTTGCTGATGAACATATGGCTACAGTCATCACACAATATGTAATGACCAGTTTATATCCCTACATTTTTAAATCAGAAAAAAATGGGATGCGTCTTGTTTCTGTTTCACTTGGGAGTGAACAACACGAAATTGGGATGCGTATGGTGACAGATTTATTTGAATATGAAGGGTATGAGACGCATTACTTAGGCAGTAATATTCCAATACAAGATATTGTTAACTATGTCGACATTCATAAACCAAACATATTAGCGATTAGTATAACTCTCTCAGTGCACCTATCTTCATTAAAACAATGTGTCAGTATGATTAGAAGCAATAAAAACTTGAATAATATGAAAATTCTTATTGGCGGTCAAGCCATATCTAAATATTCTGATCCTATACATACATTTAATGTAGATGGTTTTGCCTTAAATGCAAATGATGCGATAAAAGAAGGTGAAAGACTTGCTAAATAATGCATTTTTAATCGAAATTAGTGAAACAGGAAATATCCGAAAATCATTTACAACAGAATTATTCTCGACTATATTTTTAATGAATGAAAATATATTTAGTTTTATAGCAGATGATTTTCATGAAACATTTAGCAATCACTTAAAGCATGTTAAAAATGGATTTTCATCTACCATAGATTCAATCACCTATAAAATACTCAATAAGTCTTATTCTTTTAAAACAACGCTATTTTACACTAACAATGTTTTTTATGTACTTGGTTTAAATCCTGATAATGAACACTATGATCTAATCCATGAATTCCTAAGCATTAATACCGATTTAGCCAACAAGATAAACGCACTATCATCAAACACAAGTTTACAACCTTATTTAGAAGAGTTAAGCGCTTTAAATAGTGAACTTATTAACACACAACGCCATCTTGCACAAAAAAATAGTGAGTTAGAAAGAATAAATTCAACTTTGAAAAACTTATCCTATAAAGATTACTTAACTAAAATACCTAATAGACGAAGTTTCTTTACGGATGTTTATGCTTATGTTAAAACCGAATCCTATTGGCTAATAATGATTGATTTTAATAATTTTAAGACAGTCAATGATGTTTTAGGTCATGATTACGGGGATCAAGTTTTGATAGCATTTGCTAAAAATATTCATGACTTAGCCCTTCAGTATAATGGAAATGCTTACCGATTAGGTGGCGATGAGTTTGCGATGTTGATTCCTCAATCGGTCAAATTCAATTTTAATGACCATATTGAATTTTTAAATAAATCGCTCGAAAAATTTCATCCAGACACTTCAATTGCCTATGGAATTGAAGCCATTGATCACACTACAGTCAATGAATCAAAAAAAGCTGAGGAAACTATGTCTAAAGCTGATCACCAAATGTATGAATACAAATACACCATGAAAAATAAAAACAAGAACTAATTATTTTTTCTTGTTTTTTTTGTTAAAATGAAGATAGATTTGGAGTGATAGTATGGAAAATAATCATTATGTATATGGACCAATTTCATCACGACGTTTAGGACAATCTTTAGGCATTAGTCCAATGTTAAAGAAAACCTGTAATTATAACTGTATTTATTGTCAATTAGGTCATACGCATTTTCTGACGAATAGATTTAATCACTTTGTTGATGTTGAGGTGATACTAAAAGAAATTGATGCTGTATTAAAAACAGGCATTGAGTTTGACACCATCTCTATTGCTGGAAACGGAGAGCCTACATTATATGACGCGTTAGAAGCTTTGATTGCTGGCATAAAATCCAAAACAACAAAACCATTAGCCATCATTACAAATGGCGCATTACTTTATGAAGAACGCGTAAAAAAAGCCCTGTTAAAGTGTGATATTGTCTTGCCTTCAATAAATGGGTATGACCCTTTATCTCACATTAAAATTAATAGACCGCATAAGGCGCTAGACTTTAAAAAAGTTTCTCAAGCTTTAATCGATTTTTCACGTGAATTTAAAGGCGAACTTTGGCTTGAGATTATGTTAATGAAATCTATTAACGATTCAGATCAGGCACTAAAGGGGTATCTAAAACTACTGGAAAACATCAATTATGATAAGTTATACCTAAATGTCCCTGTAAGACCGCCTAGTGAGAAGCACATAGAAATCCCAACAGATGATTGCATACAAAAATTCGCAAATAAACTAAATGCAATCCCGATCCATCAACTCGCTTCGCCAGAATATAAAAGTACTATTGCTGAAGATTATGAAGCTTTAATTAGTATATTAAAGCATCATCCACTCAATCAATTTGAAATTATTGCTTTTTTAAAAGCTAGAAATGCTGATGATGGTGATGTATTTAACACATTAGATCAAGATAGCAATATAGAGTGCATACATTATAAAAATTTAAAAACGTATCGTTATAAATAATAAAAAAAACTTCATAAATTTATGAAGTTTTATTTATATTGATTCATTGATTGCATTACTTGACGGACTTGTTTTTCAGATGGTTTGCGACCCATTTGAGTCATCATCGCACGAACCATTTTTTCATTAATAGGTGGGTTTTTCTCTAAATAGCGTTTGAAATAACGTTGAGATAAGAAAAATCCTAACCCAGCGCCGACTAATAAAGACACAAATATAAATACATAATGAAACCATTCCATAATCATATATCTCAACTCCTTTTTCTTCTTCTATATTGTACACAACGTTTATTTAAAATACAAGTAGTGTGTGTATTTATTCGGTGACTTTTGGATTAAATTTTAAAATGATTGAAACAAAGACAATAAACAACAAAATTATAATGCCTAAAGAGACAAATGTATGGATAATACTAATTGGGGCAATCCCTACAAGTAATAAGATCGGAAAACCAAATACGATGGCTGTTGATGAGCCAACAACTAAGTCATTTGCTGCAGGGGTTTTAAAATTAGGATCGACTTCTCTAATTAATATAATACCTGTACTTGCTGTTCCACTTAACATACCAAACATCCCCATCAAAGCCGGTATTGGATATTCTGGGTAAATACGTTTTGTTAAAAACTTAACAAAGAATAGGGTAACAAAACCAACTGTGAAAACAACAATGATAAATGGAATCCATAAATGTTTTAAGTCTTCTACACGAATGGCTATAATTGAAGCGATAATCATGTAATCAAATATCGTACCTGCAATACGATTAAGCATGTAATTATTAGGGTATTGTCTAGTCATAATATTTTTTTTACGTAACCATAAGAAAATTTTCTTAAACAATAAAGCCAAAAGCATCCCAATAATAAAGTTAAACCCAATAACTAACGGTTTAATTGTATTGATTCCAAAGTCACCTAAAACACCAGTATCCATTGTTCTTGCAACTAACATAATAAACCCATAAGTAACTAAGTAGACCATTAAAACCAAAGAGATTTGAATGGTAAACTTATCAATTGCCTCAGCCACAGGAATTTCATCTGGTGATTCAATTTCTTGACTACTTACTAATCCAGATTTTTGATCAAATACACGTTTGACGTAACCTTGTTTGTGGAGTAAATTAAGATAATAAACCCCAGCTATACTTGCCCATATAAACCCAAATGAAGCTATAGCAAGTCCAAACGAAGTTCCCCCAACAAACCCATGCGTCACTTCATAGACATTCCCGATGTTTTGTGCTTGACCGGGTCCTTGACCAAAGCCCATAGGGGCTAATAACCCAGCAGCGGGTAGTAAATCTTTAAAGAATGTAAAAGCTAAAGTAATGGTGATCACAATCGCAACTAAGCCTTGAATCAAATAGGTTGATACAATAAGTAATCCACTAAACATCCCACGACTTTTTTTAGCATTAACACTCATTACGGCATTGACTTTTAATCCTAACGCAATGAAGCCTAATGCGATGGCATGATAAGTCAACATGCGTAAATAAAGTTCCGTGTTTTCATAAGTGGTTGGGGTTACCATACTTTTAAAAAGCGTTTCTTTAATTATTAAGCCTATAAATCCAGCAATAACGGCGGTTGGTAAAAGCGTATGTTTTAAAAATGATATTTTTCTTCTTAATGTGTTTGCAAACAATAATAATACAGCTAAAACAGAAAAGTGAATAATGCCTTCCCAAACGTAATATTGACTAAAATCCATAATTAATATTCTCCTTTATTATTTATAGCATCAATCGCGATAACATATTTAAGCGCATTACGTTTTTCATTTGCTATTGCGTAATACGTTTTCTTTGTTTCTTTATCGTAAAAAATTAGTTTATTCTTTTGTTGGACACTACTATTAACATTTTTAACTTGCCATGTTTCTGTGTGATCGTTAAACTTAAAACTTAATGTTTCTTTTGTTAAACTAATCTCTGCTTTACCAAGCGGTGTTTTACGTTTACTTCTAACCACGTCTAAAATGGTCTCATTTGAATCTTTAAATAAAACACTTTCGTTTGATAATGACGCTATTTTTTCTCTTAAAACCTTGTTTTGCATGTGATACCAAGGAATGGTAGTTTTATAATAAAATGTTTGATTAATTGCTTCAAATGTCCCTTTAGTTGTGTATTTGACTAAAAAGTCGCATACCGTACATGATACTGTATCTTTATGTGAAGATAAAGTGTTTAACGCCTGGCATGATGGGCAATAAAAATAACTACTTTCGATATCTATAGCCAAATCTTTTCCTTTGTAATCAATTTGCTTAACAGCTTGTAAGTCGTGATCATTTACAAAAAGATTTTTTAAAACACCTTTATAAATATCATCGACACTTAAATCTTGATAATGGTTTAAAGTCCAAACATCATGGACATAGCCAACGACTTTTCCTTTATGTACATGCTTACTCCAGCGTGGTTTTGTAAGTGAGCCCCCTTCAATATGATAAAAAATAACAGGAAGCTTTAATAGTTTTACTAATTTTGCGATGCTAGGATTAATAAACAATGTTTCGCCATTAAAAGTCGCATTACCTTCTGGGAAAATTCCAATACTTCCGCCGCTTTTTGCAACTTTAACCATGTCTCTAATGGTTTCCATGTCAGAGCGATACTTCGTTTTAGGAATAGGGCTGACTAAGTATGTGATAAGTTTAGACCAATATTTGATTGAAAAAATCATATCACTAGCCACAAAATAAATCGGTTCCCTAAAACTTAAGGAAAGTAAAAAAGGGTCCAGCGCCAAACCATGGTTGGAAAGTATTAAATAAGGCCCCTTAATCCCTTTTGGTGGTTTAAATTTCTTAGCAGTTGCATTAAGTTTTATTTTTAGAAATAGACTAAAAAAAGGTGGAAATAGAAAAAATACAACACGGTGTCTAAATCGTTTTTTCATTGTCATTCTCCTAAATTTTATACGATTATAGTATATCACAACATTTCGATAATCAAAATATCAATTTTTAAGCTTTATTTGTATTCTAAACCTATGTTTTCTAAATAAGCTAAATCGTTATAATATAAAGATTTTAAATAAGGCCTTTTTCCTTGAAAAAGGTTTACAATTAAGGATAAATCTATTAAAATATGATTAAATCATTGTAAGGAGGAATAACAATGCCAAGAAGAATAACAGAAGATTGTATCGCTTGTGCAGCATGCGTTGCAGAGTGTCCTGTAGATTGTATCTCTGAAGGAGATATTTACGTCATTGACGAAGATGTATGTATTGATTGTGGGGCATGCGAGGTTGTTTGTCCAGTAGAAGCAATTATAGAAGTTTAATTTAACAAATATATAAAAAAGTGTCCCCAATGGACACTTTTTTTGTTATACAAAGGTAAATGGATCTAAATCAACACGACTTTCAAAAATTGGTACATTAACACCATAATTTGTTAACTCTTTTTTTAATGCTTTAGAAAAATGTTTTTCAGCATAATGGCCGATATCTAAAGCCGTTAAGCCCATTTGCAGCATATCGTGTGCATGATGATAACTAATATCACCAGTTAAATAGATGTCTGCGCCTTTACGTTTAGCTTCAATCATATGTGAAGCGCCACTGCCACCACTAATCGCAATCGTTTTAACTGTTTTACCGTTTTTCTTTGTAATTAATCGGGCGTGACTTATATCTAAGTGGTCTTTTATATAAGTAATTGCATCATCAAGTTTCATTGCTTTCACTTGCCCAATTTTTCCGATGCCATGTGAATCTGTCATCATTTCAAGGGGTTCTTGATTGGTTAATTTTAACAAATCTGCTAACACCTGATTCATGCCCGAATGGCCTAAATCATAGTTTGTATGGGAAACAAATAAAGCAATATCGTTTTTAATTAATTTTTCTATTAGATTCCCTTTATAAGAATCTGTAAGAATATTATATAAAGGTTTAAAAACTAAAGGATGATGAACAATGATCAAGTTAACTTCTTGACTAATGGCTTCTTCAACGACTTCTTTAGTAAGGTCTAAACTGAGTAAAATGCCTGTTAATTCTTTGTTTAAAGTCCCTACTTGTAGCCCAACATTATCCCATTCATAAGCTAAATCCTTTGGATAGAATTCATCAAAAAATTGTTTAATTATTACGCCATTCATAAAGTACCTCCTCTATACTTTTTAAACGCTTGATATGTCTTTTTTTAGCTTGTTCGTGAGGAATCATATCAATAAGCGTCTTAAGATAGTTTTGTTCATTTGTTAGTAACTCTTTATATGCCGCTTCTTTTTTCTTTAATAAGTAAGGGCCAAAAAGCATTTCTTTTTCACTATAGTTTGCAGTACCCTTTTCAAGGACGATAATAATATAGTGAATGCCCTCTTCAGTAACCACCGTTTCATCAATAATTTTATAGCCTTCAAGTGTGAGTTTTCTAACCGATTCATGATGATTATTTGGTTGTAAAACAAGTCTTTTAACATTTTTAATGGATTGATCATGGAAAACATTATACATTAAATTACCGCCAAGACCAGCCATTAAAATAACATCTACATCTTCAGTTAATGCCTCAATTCCACTAGATAAGACAGGGGTTATAACATGGTCTAAGTCGTTCAACTTAATGTTATAGGCCGCACGTTTTAATGGACCTATTTTATTATCAACTGCGTAGGCTTTATTAATTAGGTTCGCTTTCACTGCAGCTATGGGTAAATAGGCATGATCTGTTCCTATATCGTAAAGCACGTGATGACCTTTTAAATAGGTCATACACGTGCTTAAACGGTTTTTGAGCATTAACGTCCACCCATGAAATCTTTAAGTTTTTTACTGCGTGATGGATGACGAAGTTTGCGTAAAGCTTTCGCTTCTATTTGACGGATACGCTCACGCGTAACCCCAAATTCACGGCCAACTTCTTCTAATGTTCTTGTGCGGCCATCAAGTAGTCCAAAACGCATACGTAAAACTTTTTCTTCACGATCTGTTAATGTTTCTAACACAGCGTCTAATTCACGTTTTAACATTTCTTTCGAAGTAAATTCGAGTGGGGTTAATGTATCTTGATCAGCAATGAAATCCCCTAAACTTGAATCTTCTTCTTCACCTACAGGTGATTCTAGTGAGATTGGTTCTTGGGCAACTTTTTGGATAATTTGGACTTTTTCAACACTGATTCCCATGCGTTCAGCAACTTCTTCAGGTTGAGGTTCGCGCTTTAACTCTTGAATTAATTGACGTTGAGTACGAACGAGTTTGTTAATGGTTTCAACCATGTGAACCGGAATACGAATCGTACGGGCTTGATCGGCAATCGCACGGGTGATGGCTTGACGAATCCACCAAGTTGCGTACGTTGAAAACTTAAAGCCTTTTGTATGGTCAAATTTTCCTACTGCTTTAATTAATCCCATATTTCCTTCTTGAATTAAATCTAAAAACTGCATACCGCGTCCTACATAACGTTTTGCAATAGAAACTACTAAACGTAGGTTTGCTTCTACTAATTTGTTTTTAGCTAATTCACCTTTATAAATAAGCTGTTCAACTTCACCTTTATGAATTTGCGTGATTTCATCACCAGATTCTTGTAAGGCTTCATATTGTTCTTTTGCAATCGCTGCATAGTAAATATCTTGAGCAAGTTGAAGTTCATATTCAGGATCAAGTAGCTCTACACGACCAATTTCTTTTAAGTACATACGTACTGGGTCATCAACTTTTATGCTTGCGCTTGATTCAAACGATTTATCGTGTAATAATTCTTCTTCAATATTTTTAGCGAAATCTAAATCTAACATAAATTCATCTTCTACATCATCCACATCGTCTACATCTAAATCGTCATCATCGTCATCGTCTAAGCTTAATTTAGGTATTTTATATGAGACCATTTCTTCTTCACTAACGACATCCACATTATTTTTTTCTAATTCAGTAATAATTTCATCGAAGTCGTCAGAGTTTTCATCTACATATCGTTTAATTTCCTTAACCGATATATAGCCTTTTACTTTACTTGTATCAATGAGTTCCTGAATAATTTTTTCTTTTTCCATGCTTGGCCTCCTTAATTATTGCATCAATTTCTTTACGGTACTGAATTTTCTCTTCAATCGTAAGTGCTACTTTTAGTTTGTCTTTTAATACAGCAACTTCGGCTCTTCTGTTTTGTTCACGCATTACACTCAAATAATCTTCGAACTCTTGTTCATCATGAGGATAATCTTTTAATTCGATGTAGCGCTTAAAATAAGCTTTTTGAGCGTCATTTAAGTAATGCATGAAAAGCGCTGGTACGATGCATAAGCCGTGTTTATTGAGTCTATAATATTCAAATATTTCTAGCTGAATATCTCTTGCGTGTTTATCCGAAAACATAATGTCTTTGAACTCACTTCTAAATTTCTTCTCATAATAGCGGTCTTTAAAGAAATAATAGATTAATCCGCGTTCGGCTTTTTTAAATTTATCTGTGATTTCAATTTGTGGCAATTGTTTGTATTTTGGAATAACACGTTTTTTCACTTCTTTAAAGTCTTGTATTAATATATCAAATGAAATCCCTAAATCTTCACTCATCTTACGCAAATAGAAATCTTGAATAAGACTGGATGAATCTTTAATTAAGTCAAAAATACGCTTTTTAAATTGTTCAATCTCAGTAATTTGCTTTACATTGACATTTTCTTTAAGTTTTGTGTAAATATAAAGCTTGCTATCTAGTGCTTCATCAACTAGTTTTTGGAAGTGTTTTGCGCCGTGTTTTTTAATGGTATCATCTGGATCCATTTTTTCTTCTAGTTTAACGACTTTAACTTCAAAATGCGCTTTTTCTAAATCTAAAATGAATTTTTTAGTAGCATCTTGACCAGCTTGATCTCCATCAAAACACAAAATAACGGTGTTTGTTAAGGCTTTTAACTTTTTGATGTGTTTATCTGTTAGGGCAGTCCCCATAACAGCTACGCCTTCTTTAATACCTGCTTGATGGGCCGCAATAACATCCATAAACCCTTCAAATATAACCACACGTTTTGTTTCTTTAACGACTTGTTTAATTTTATGCAAGTTATATAAGACTTCGCTTTTTTCAAAGAGAATGGTTTGAGGACTATTCATGTATTTTGATAAATGATTATCTTTTTCTTCATAGGTTCTTCCAGAAAAGCCTACAACATGGCCTTCTTCATCATGAAGTGGAAACATAATACGGTTTCTAAACAAATCATAAACCGTCTCATCCTCACGCACAAGACCTAAATCAATCATATCAGAAGTTAAAATATTTTTTTGCACAAGTGCTTGATATAAGGCGTCTTTTTGATTAGGGGCAAGCCCAATTTCAAACTGTTCAATGGTCGCTTTAGATAGTTTACGGTTGAGTAAATAATTTAAAGCATCATTACCAGATTTTGTATGATTTAAAACTACTTGATAAAAGTTTAAAGCTTCTTGGTTAATATTGAAATATTTTTGATTGGGTTTATCAAAGCGTTTGGTATCGATTGTGATGTTTAATCTTTCAGCTAAAAACTTAATCGCATCACCGCTAGCTAACCCTTTTGTTTCTTTAACAAAGGTTAACGCATTTCCGCTTGCTTTACATGAAAAGCAATGGTACAACCCTTTTTCTTCATCAACTGAAAACGAAGGGGTTTTTTCATGATGAAACGGGCATAAACCAAAATGGTTTTTCCCGCGTTTTTCAAGTGGTGTCACTTCGTTTATGAGCTCAATGATATCTGTTTTATATAAAATTTCATCAAGCAATGAAGAATCGTTGACTGAAGACACAATATCACCTAAAATCTAATTTTATCTTCGATATATCTTATAAGTTCTTTTTCTGTTAAGCGAATTTGTTCCATCGTATCACGGTTACGTACTGTATAAGTTCCTTCGTTTAATGATTCATCATCAATTGTCACAGCAAACGGGGTTCCAATCGCATCTTGTCTACGATAACGTTTCCCTATTTTTCCTGTATCATCATAGACACATTCAAAGTATTTAGATAATGAGGCATAAAGTTTCGTTGCCTTTTCTTGATGATATTTTTTAATTAAAGGAAGGACTGCAATTTTAAACGGGGCTAAGGCCGGATGAAGTTTTAAGTTAATACGGGTTTCACCGTCTTCTAGTGTTTCATCATTATACGCTTCAAATAATAATGCTAAGAATAAACGTTCAACCCCTAACGATGGTTCAATGACGTAAGGCAAATATTTCTCGTTAGTATCTGGGTCTAAATACTCTAAACTTTGTTTTGAAAAATCTTGATGTTGACGAAGGTCATAGTCTGTTCTAGAGGCAATCCCCCATAATTCATCAAAGCCCCAAGGATATAAGTAATCAATATCTGTTGTGGCATTTGAATAATGAGATAATTGTTCTGCGTCATGATCTCTTAAACGTATATGAGTTTCTTCAATCTGTAAATCCAGTAAAAATTGTTTGCTGGCTTCTTTATAATACGCAAACCAACCCATTTCTTCTCCTGGTTTACAGAAAAACTCTAATTCCATTTGTTCAAATTCACGGGTTCTAAAAATAAAGTTACCTGGTGTAATCTCATTTCTAAAACTTTTTCCAATTTGACAAATCCCAAAAGGAATTTTCTTTCTTAAAGCGCGTTGAACGTTTTTAAAGTTTAAAAATATCCCTTGTGCGGTTTCAGGACGTAAATATATTGCTTGACTTTGATCGTCTAAAACGCCTTGACTTGTTTTAAACATTAAGTTAAATTGTCGAATCGAGGTAAAATCGTGTTTACCACAATTAGGACACTTTATTTTATGTTCTTTTATAAATGCTTCTAACTCAGCAATGCTTAAAGCATCTGCATGAATGGTTTTATCAAATGATTCAATTAAATGGTCTGCACGGTGACGCGTTTGACACGCTTTACAATCTGTAAGCGGATCATTAAAGCCGTCAATATGACCGCTTGCTTTCCATACTAAAGGATTAAGTAAAATACCTGAATCAAGGCCAACGTTATTTAAGTCTTCTTGAACAAAACGTTGCCACCATAGCTTTTTAATGTTGTTTTTTAAGCTAACACCAAGTGGTCCGTAATCCCAAGTGTTCGCTAACCCACCATAAATCTCGCTTCCTTGAAACACAAATCCATAATTTTTTGCATAGTTCGTTAATTGTTCCATCGTTATTTTCATGTCTTCACCTTCTTAAAGTAATGTATACAGTATTTGCTTGCTTTTAAGTGTATTGCCTAAGTGGTGCGTATATAAACTATCGATAATCTTCATATATTGAAGTGTTTCCTCTATAGATAATTCTAACTTTTTATGCTGTGAAATATCAACATGTAAAAAATATTTTAATGGCATAAAGTCGTTTTCGTTTAAGTGATGATCGCTATTGGTTGTATGCGCATGACAAGTAACCATGCTTGTATGGCTGTTAAAGAATAAATTTTCTTTACTTTGACATACATGACATTGATTAAAATCAATTCCATAGCCTAAAAAGTGTAACATTTTCATCTCAAATATCATTAATATTTCTAAAGGTGATTCTGATTCATTTATTATAGGAATCGTTTTTAAAATAAACGGAAACAATTTTTGATGATTGTCATCTTTAGAAAGATTATAGTAGATGAGTTCATTTATGACTGAAGTGATCGTAGATTTAACTAAATCTTCTTTAATTTTTGGATAATACACTGTTTTTTCAGCGTCTTTTAAAGTCGGCAATTTGCCTTTAGTAAGTGTTAATTTTACGATATTTCCAGGTTGAATCAAGTGTCTAAATGGACTTGTAAATTTTTTTATACCACGTGCTAATGCACTATGAAGCCCGGTATCAGTATAAAAATAAACTAATTTACTATATTCTTGATAATCAACAGTTTTTAAAATATAGGCTAATGTAACATTTTCCATTAATATTCATCCCTAAACCCAAAGTTTCTTAAATGAAGTTCTTTGTTTCTCCAATCTTTTACTACTTTACAGTGTAAGTCTAAATATATTTTTACGCCAAGTAAAGCTAATATGTCTTTACGTGCCGCAACGCCAATGCGTTTAATCATGGAGCCGCCTTTACCAATAATAATGCCTTTTTGGCTATCGCGTTCTACAATAATTGTTGCGTGAATATTTAGTAAATGTTCTAGTTCCTCATCTTGTTTCATGGATTCAATTAATACCATTACACTATGTGGAACTTCTTCTTGTGTATATTGAAGTACCTTTTCACGAATAAGTTCGCTAATAAGGAATTTTTCAGGATGGTCTGTAATTTGATCTTCAGGGTAATATTTCGGTCCTTCTTCTAACATCGATTTAATATCTTTCATTAGAAAATCTGTATGTTTTCCTTCTAAAGCACTAATAGCGAATACCCCTTTAAAATTGTATTTACTTTTGTATGATTCGATTAACTCAGTTAATCGTTTAATGTCTTTGGCAACATCAATTTTATTAACCACTAGAAATACAGGCGTTTTAACCACTTTTAGATGTTCTAAAATCGTTGCATCAATTTCATCCATTTTTTCAATGCCGCTAATCATATATAAAATTAAATCAACGGTATTGAGTGTACGTAAGGCCGTATCAGTCATCATTTTGCCAAGTGCGTGTTTTGGTTTATGAACACCAGGTGTATCAATAAAAATAATTTGAGTATCTTTATCGTTATAAATCCCACGAATTGTGTTTCTTGTGGTTTGTGGCTTATTTGATGTGATCGCGATTTTTTGACCCATCATATGATTTAAAAATGTCGACTTCCCAACATTGGGCTTTCCGACAATAGTAACGAATCCAGATTTATGCATTATAAATCTGCCTCAGTAAACCCAAGGGGTAAGAGTTCTTCATTTTTTATGGTTGTCGTATTACCGAACTTATCACTTAAGTAAACTGGCGCATCTAAAGGGATGAGTTCTCTCATGACTTGTCTGCAGGCCCCACATGGACTGACTAAATGGTCTTGTTCAGTTGTAATTAAAATCGCTTCAATATCTTCTTTTTTATAACCTTGTGCATACGCTGTATAAATCGCTGTACGTTCGGCACAGTTAGTAAGACCAAATGATGCATTTTCAATATTAACGCCTGTAATGATGGTCCCATCTTTCAATTTTAGCGCAGCGCCAACTCTAAAATTAGAATATTTAACATAAGCACGTGGTAATACACTTTGTGCGGCTTCAAATAATTTTTTATCCATCGTAATTCTCCTATCGGTATAATTTAACTTTATCTAAAATTTTATTTTGTAAAGCAAACATAACGTCTGCTTCACTTTCAGTTTCATGATCATAACCAATGGCATGTAAGAAACCATGAACACATAAAAATCCAATTTCTCTATCAATTGAGTGGCCATATTCTTTGGCTTGCTCCATCGCTACATAAAGTGCAATAAATACATCTCCAAGTTCAGATTCAATGTCACTTGGAAAAGTTAGAACGTCTGTAATACTTGATTTATTACGGTATGACATATTGAGTTCTTTAATTTTATCGTTGCTTACAAAGATAATATTAATTGTTTTATTGCGTTTGGTTTTCGTTATTTTATACGCTTTTTTTAATACGCGTTCTACGAGTAGTTCATAAGATTCACTATTTGCTTGATTAATGGTATTGATCATCATAACGCTCCAATATTTTCTGAACGAGTGGATGTCTTACAACATCAATACGTTCGAATTTTACGACTTGTATGCCTGGGACTTGTTTTAATAGTTGGGTCGCATGAATTAACCCACTTAATGTATCAGAAGGTAAATCTATTTGGGTAATATCACCTGTAACAACCATTTTAGAATTAAAACCTAATCTTGTTAAGAAAAGCTTCATTTGGCCCTTAGTGGTGTTTTGTGCCTCATCTAAAATAACATAAGCGTTTTCTAAAGTTCTTCCGCGCATGTAAGCAAGTGGGGCAATTTCAATTACACCTTTTTCTAGCAGTTCATCGGTTTGTTTATTGCCTAAGACTTCATATAAAGCATCATATAAAGGACGTAAATATGGATCGATTTTTTCTTTTAAATCTCCAGGTAAAAATCCTAATTTTTCACCTGCTTCAACAGCAGGACGTGTAAGAATAATCTTTCTAATATCTCCGTTTTTAAGTTTACTTAAAGCATGGACTACTGCAACATAAGTTTTTCCTGTTCCAGCTGGTCCTACCCCAAAGACTAAATCATTTTTTTCTATGGCATCTATGTAGACTTGTTGGTTAATTGTTTTTGGATAAATTGGCTTGCCTGTAAATGTTTTTGTAATTTCTACGCGTTTAATGTAGTGGTCTAAAATGGTGTCTTTATCCATAGTTTCTATTAATTTCGCGACATAAATAACATCACGTTCATTAATGTTTATTTGTGCATTAACTAACCTTATAAGTGTTTCAAATGTATCTTCTAATCGCGTAATAACTTCGATTTTATCGGTATCGACAAAAATACCATCGCCTTTTGTGAAGATGGTAACGTTAAATAAACTATTTAATACGTTTAAATGGCGATCGTTAACCCCGATCACCTCACTAAATGTATGAATGTTCTTAAATGAGGTCTTTAACTGGTTAAATTTCAAGCAATCAATCTCCCTTTTCAAGTTAGTTATATTATATCATAATATAAGGCAATTCTTGATAGAAAAAAATAAACGGTGAAATGGTTTCACCGTTATATTTGAGTCATTATTTTTTGTTTGCTTTATTCTGTCTTTGCTTAATTTTTTTAGAAACACTTGGCTTTACATAATATTCTCTCTTACGAGCTTCAGCAAGGGTACCTGAACGTGAAACATCGCGTTTAAATCTTCTTAACGCGTCTTCTAACGTTTCGTTATCTCTAACTACTGTTTTTGCCATGAGGTTTCCCTCCTTCCACTCTTAAATTTCACCGTAATTATAATACCAAATAATAAAGCGGTTGTAAAGTTATTTCACAAAATGTTTTCCTAAACATAGCTATTTTAAAGAAAACACCACTTTAACAGCCTACTGCTTTATGAATTCGGCTATTGATTCTGGATAAGAAGCTGTCTTTATTATAACATTATGCATAGTATTTATCAAATTCTCTTTGGTTGCGACCTTGACAAATAAGTAATTTGATGTATGCCCATAACAATATTGGCCATCACATCGTTCAAATAAAACATTTTGGGCATCGGTTTTAACCTTATCAATATACTGGTTAGCCAGCTGCTCATTAAGTAAAATCAACGCATTAACGCGCATGGATTTAATGGTTCCGTGGACGTGATCTTTAACGATTGCGGCTTTAGTGCCACTTCTTTTTGAATAAGGAAAGACGTGTAGTTCAGAAAACCCAATGGTTTTTAATGTGTTTTTAATCTCTTCAAAATGGGCATCGGTTTCTTCTGGATAGCCTACGATTACATCGGTTGTAATGGCGATATTTGGCATTCGCCTTTTAATTTCAGTAATTTTACTAAGGTAGGTATTTAAATCATAACGTCTACGCATTTTGCTTAAAATCTCATCAGATCCACTTTGAATCGGAATATGGAGATGACTTGCAAAAACTGGGTAATTTTCTAACAAATCAAGGATTTCTTCTGTAAGTTGATTAATTTCAATTGATGAAATTCTCAAGCGTTTAAGCCCTTCAAGTTCACTTAATGCTTTTAATAAATCATAAAATGAAATGTCTTTTAAATCACTACCATAACCACCAGTATGAATTCCGGTTAAGACAATTTCTTGATAACCTGATGCAATGAGTGAACGTGCTTCACGAATAATTTCATCTTTATCTCTACTTCTTATTGGCCCGCGGGCAAATGGAATAATACAATAACTACAGTATTGATTACACCCATCTTGAATCTTTATAAAAGCACGGGTGTTTTCTGAAAAGCTTGTAACATTAAGTTCATCAAATGTTTTATACTTACTAATATCTTGTACGGAGTTTATTTGACTGCGCTCTCTCATATATTGTTTAACAAGTTCTAAAAGCCTTTCTCTTCGCGCAGTACCCATAATAATATCAACGCCTTCAATTCTAGATACTTCTTCATTGGCAACTTGGCTATAACACCCAATCACTGCCACAATCGCATCTGGATTTCGTTTGATGGCTTGACGAATACTCTTACGACTTTTTGAATCACTTTGATTGGTTACTGTGCATGTATTAATAACATATACATCACTATATTCTTTATAGTTTACAATACTGAATCCATCGGCTTCAAAAAGGTTTTGTAAGGCTTCTGATTCATACGTGTTCACTTTGCATCCAAGTGTATAAAATGCAACTTTCATCTAATCACTCATTTCTAACATTAAGCTAATAGCACTTAAGGCAAACATTGCAGCAGTTTCACTTCTTAAAATTCTAGGACCAAGTGAAATACTAACAACACCTTTATCTTTTAAAAACTTAATTTCTCCTTCGCTAAATCCACCTTCAGGGCCAATAATAATCATAATATGGGCATCGGATTTAACAGTGGCTAGCATGCTTTTAAAGGAGATATTTTTTTCTTGTTCGTAAGCCACAAACACATGATCATACGGCTTAAAATCTAGCGTTTTAAGCGGCATTATTGTCTCTAAATGGCATAATTTATTTCGATGAGATTGCTCACTTGCTTCTTGAATAATCGTTTCCCATCGTTTTTGTTTTTGATCAATGGCTTTATCTTTATATTTGATAATCGTTCGTTCTGTTTCAATCGGAATGATGGTGTCTGCACCAAGTTCAGTTGCCTTTTGAAAAACGAGTTCAAAATGATCTTTTCTAATTAAAGATTGAGCTAAAGTAACATGAAATGATTTTTTGATTTTAGGAAGTGCTTGGACTTTATTTAAAGCCACTTCATCAGTAGCAATTTGTTCTATACTCATATAGTAACAAGTCCCTTCATGATCACAAACAACAATCCTATCACCTTTTTTCATGCGCATTACATGTCTCATATGATGGACTTGATTTGAATCTTTAATAATCAACTGATCCGTAATTACTTCGTTGATAAAATAACGTTGCATTATAACACCACCTTTTTACTTTAACGAATGAAAAAAGACACTTTTTCAAGCATCTTTATGAAACATTTGGTACAGATATACTTGTTTGATCAAAATCATAAAATATTGCGCTCATTGAAATGAGTTCATTATTTAAAGTATAATTTAAGAACCAGTAAATACCACTATCTGAAACTTCAATGACAAATGAATGGATTTCATCGACTTGATAATTAGAAAAAAACTCATGATCTAAGAAATTATCATAACGATTTTCTTTTAATCGCCATACACCATCATCTTCAGTGAACCATGATGCTTTTAAATGATTAATTGGTGCGACAAAATTTGTATCATTTATAAAATCTTCTTCATCAATTTGAGTGCGTGTCCAAGCATTTGTTGTAATGGGTGTATAAACATAATATTTATTATCAAGTTTAGCCATAATGAATTGTTCAAAATCACTACTAAATGCTAAAAAGTCATTGTCTTTTTTAACAACACTACCGTAAGTTGCACCAGGCATTTCTAAGTTCGTAACAACACTATAATTTTGTGCGCGGTTAATTTTTCTTAAAGTTGATTGTAATTCTGAATTAGAGCAAGCGCTCAAAGTAAGTGTTAAAAGCATTAACACAGTTAGTAGTAACAGTTTTTTCATGGTTAGCCTTCTTTCATAGTTTCTTCATTAATATTATATGAATTAAGTAAAAATGTCAAATGTTCTTAATATGTAAGAAACGTTTATATAGAGGGGTTAAAAGTGATTATTGAATAGAACTAGTTGAATAAAATGCACTAAATTCATTATAAAAAACAAAATTTCACTTATTTTTCAAAACATTCTCGATAAAAAAAGGGCTAATGCCCTTTTAAAATCTTCCAATAATTACATCACTTTCATCTATGATACCGGCCTCAACTAATGCACGCTGAAACGATGTCGCCTCACGTGAGATACGTACGGTTGCACCAGCAATCGTATCGACACTATTTTGTACAGTTCTTGTAGCTCCTGTAATGGTATCTCTACCGAAGAAGTTGTTTTCATCTATATTTAAAGCGTATTCCTCTATACTCCAATCAATAAGTGAAGTAAGTTCTGTAGCATTTTTACCAATAAGGAAGTTTTCAATTGCGGCATAGTTTCCAGCCCATCCTCCAATACCGAAGAATCCGTATTCAGCCTCAAGTGGATTCGCTTGGTCATTAGTAAAGGTTATCCCTAACGCAACTAGTAATTCAGCAGTTGTAGAATCATTATCAATGCCTTCAAATACCCCAAAATCGTTTACAACATGTGACCAATGATGAATGGTAAATATTGAACGGTTTTCATAACGGTCCCAATCTGAAACTTTCGCTAATCCAAAGTTTGAAGTAAGAATCGTTGGCACTAAATGACCATTTGCGATGGTTAAAGCTTCTACTGGTGTTGTAAAGTCAAAGTCTGCAGGAAGTTTCATTTCAAATAAGTACCTAGTAACGGGACAAACAATGCCAATTGCAATGGTGCCATCTGCATCGACCCCATAAGCATAAAACGACATTAAATCAACGGTTTCTATGGTAAACATACTCTCACCGTTTGCAGCATTTTCTCCTACAATTGCTTGAGTTGGATCAATGCTATAATCAATACTAACCGTTGCATCAGTGTTTAAGCGCGATACCCATGTACCATTTCTAAAAACCATAAAATCAATTGATGCGTCTAAAATGGTGCCATCTGCACCAAGTGTTAAAGTTGTCTCAATATATTGTGTTGCCTCATCAAACGAAACACCATTTGCTTCTCCAGCCCATGAATATCCCGTATAAGTCCCAGAATAATCGGTCGTTGCCTTACATGCTGTAATCACAAAAATAAATAAACTCATTAAACTTAAAACAAAAATTCTTTTCATGTAGATTCCTCCTATAATTATTATGTATTATATTAGTTAATTATGAATAAATGATGAAGTTTTATCATGGCTATTCTATATTTATTTTTATTAAAAGGCCAGAATTATCCTTTTATTTCTAATTAAGTGGTCAATGCTACAAAAAGCTATTTTGTAAATAAAAAACTGTAAAACATTATCTGTTTTACAGTTTAAATTTTACACTTTTATTTTAGATTTTATTTTATCCCAGACGTTTTCATCTTGGGTTAGATCTGTTTTTGAGAGTTGTTCAAAGAGTTGTTGCTGCTTCTTAGAAAGTTTAGTCGGCGTGATGACTTTTATAATTACATGCTCATCACCTTTACGTTTACTTCTTAAGTTTGGCATTCCTTTGCCTTTAAGTCTGAATGTTTTATGGGATTGAGTCCCGGCGGGTACTTTTAGTTTTACATCTCCATAAGGGGTTGGGACAATGATTTCATCCCCTAAAGCCGCTTGGGTGAACGTAATTGGCATTTCTACTACTAAATCATCTCCATGACGTTCGTATAAAGGATCTTCTTCAACTTCAAATACAATATATAAGTCTCCTGCTGGGCCACCGTTTACGCCTTTATGGCCAAAACCAGGCATGCGGAGTTGGTTATTGTTATCAACGCCTTCAGGGACATTAACACTAACGGTTTTTTCTTTACCGACAACCCCATCACCAGCACAGCTTTCACACTTTTTAGAGATGGTTTTACCTGAACCGTTACAACTTGGACAAGTTGTTTGTGTACGTGTACGACCAAATAATGTTTGTTGTTCCATAATTACAGAGCCGGATCCGCCACATTTAGAACAGGTATGAATGTCATTTTTAGAATGTGCGCCACTTCCGTGACAGCTACTACATTCTTCATACACCATCGTACGTATATTTTTTTTACCGCCATGAACGGCTTCACTAAATGAAACTTTCATGCGTTTATGAATATCTTGACCTTTTCTTGGGGCGTTGGTCGCTTGTCCTCTTCTTTGTGCGCCTCCGCCAAAGAATGAAGAAAATATGTCATTAATATCAAAATCAAAGCCACCAAATCCTTCACCACCAAAGCCAGCTTGGCTTGCTTGGTGACCGAATCGGTCGTATTGCGCACGTTTATTAGAATCACTTAATACTTCGTAAGCTTCTTGAACTTCTTTAAACTGTGCTTCTGCATTGTCTTCTTTACTTACGTCTGGGTGGTATTTCCTTGCGAGTTTACGGTAAGCGGACTTGATTTCTGCATCAGACGCGTTTTTATCTATACCTAATACTTCGTAGTAATCTCTTTTGCTCATAATTCACCTCTTTTAAAAAGGGGATGAAGCAGCAAAAGCTGCTTCAAAACTCTTTAATAATTAGTTTACTTCTTCAAATTCTGCGTCCATGACATCATCGTTGTCATCTTTTGATGCATCTTTACCTTTACCGTTTACATCTGTGTCAGCTTCTTGTTGGGCTTGTTGTGCTTTTTGAGCTTGTTCATAAGCTTTAGCAGATAGTTTTTGAGCGATTTCTTCTAAGCTTTCTTTTTCTTTTTTAATTGCATCAACATTGTTGTCATCTAAAGCCTTACGTAATTTAGAGATTTTATCTTCAGCTTCTTGTTTTTCTTCTTCAGAAACATCACTTAAATCTTTTAATGCTTTAGTGGTTGCAAATATGAGTTGATCTGCTTCATTTTTAAGTTCAGCTTCTTCTTTTAATGCTTTATCTTTATCAGCATTTTCTTCTGCTTCTTTAACCATACGTTGAATGTCTTCTTCTGTTAGACCTTCATTGTTTTTGATGGTAATTTTTTGTGATTTTCCAGTACCTAAGTCTTTAGCATTAACATTGACAATCCCGTTCGCATCAATATCAAATGATACTTCAATTTGTGGGACACCACGTGGTGCTGGTGGAATATCTGCAAGTTGGAAGCGTCCTAATGTTTTATTTTGGTTTGCCATTGGGCGTTCACCTTGTAAAACATGGATATCAACCGCTGGTTGGTTATCTGCAGCTGTTGAGAATACTTGTGATTTACTCGTTGGAATGGTGGTATTTCTTTCAATCAATTTAGTGAATACACCACCTAAGGTTTCAATACCAAGTGATAATGGTGTAACATCTAATAATAAGACATCCTTAACATCACCAGCTAATACACCTGCTTGAATGGCTGCTCCCATTGCAACGACTTCGTCTGGGTTTACACCTTTATTTGGTTCTTTTCCTAATTCATTACGAATAGCGTCTTGAACGGCTGGAATTCTCGTTGAACCCCCAACAAGTAATACTTGATGAATGTCGTTTTTAGTCATCCCTGCATCTTTTAATGAACGGCGAACTGGTCCCATAGTTTTTTCAACTAAGTCTTCAGTTAACTCGTTAAATTTCGCACGAGATAAAGTCATATCCATATGAAGTGGTCCACTTGACCCTACGGTAATATAAGGGAGTGAAATCGTAGTTTTTGAAACGCCTGAAAGATCTTTTTTAGCTTTTTCAGCCGCGTCTTTAACACGTTGTAATGCCATTTTATCATTACGTAGGTCTACACCGTTTTCTTTTCTAAATTCACTTACTAGATAGTCAATAATTCTTTGGTCGAAGTCATCCCCACCTAAACGGTTATCTCCTGCAGTTGAGATTACTTCGAATGTACCTTCAGCTAAATCTAAGATAGAAACATCGAATGTTCCACCACCTAAATCGTAAACTAAAATGGTTTGATGTTTATCTGTTTTATCAATTCCATAAGCTAGTGCAGCTGCGGTTGGTTCGTTGATGATACGTTTAACTTCTAACCCTGCAATTTTACCTGCATCTTTTGTTGCTTGACGTTCTGCATCATTAAAATATGCCGGAACTGTAATAACTGCTTCTGTGACTTTTTCACCTAAATAGCTCTCAGCAGTTGCTTTTAAGTTTTGTAAAATCATTGCTGAAATTTCTTGTGGTGAATATTCTTTACTGTTTACTTTTACTTTTTCGTTAGTACCCATTTTACGTTTAATTGATGATACTGTTTCAGGGTTTGTTACGACTTGACGTTTTGCAACTTCCCCTACTTGAATCTCACCATCTTTAAATGCAACAACACTTGGTGTTGTGCGGCCACCTTCTAAGTTAGCAATAACTTTTGCTTCTCCGCCTTCCATAACGGCAACGCAAGAGTTGGTTGTTCCTAAGTCAATTCCTATAATTTTTCCCATGATTTATCTCTCCTTTTATTATTCGCTTACTTTGACCATTGAAGGTCTAATGAGTCTATCTTTAAATGTATACCCTTTTTGGTATACCTCAATTACTAAGTTGCTTTCTACCCCATCACGTTTTTCTTTTGCGACCGCTTGATGGAGGGTTGGATCAAATGGTTTGTTTAATGCATCAATTTCATTTAATCCTTCTTCTTTTAATGTTTCCATTAAGTCTCTACGAATCATTTCAAACCCTTTTGCATAAGGTTTTATTTCTCCGTTATCTGATTCGTTCATTAAACCAATTTCTAAGTTATCTAGTGGGGTCATTAATTTTTTTACCAAATCCACATTTGCAAATATTCTGTCTTTAATACGTTCTTCATTCATACGACGTTTAAAGTTTTGTAGTTCTGCTTGATTTCTTAACAATTGATCTTTAAGTGATTGTATTTCTTCTTTAAGGGCTTCCTCATTAGAAGTTGTTTCAACTTCAGTAACCGTTTCATCTTGTGTTTCTTCAATTATTTCTTCAACTATTTCTTCTTTTTGAAGATCTTTATCTTCAGCTTTCTTCTTACTCATAAGCGCCTCCTATTCTTTGTAAAGTTTTGACATGTGTGCTGCTAAATATTTTAGTAGTGGAATAACTTTTTGATATTCCATGCGTGTTGGGCCAACTACTGCTATGGTTCCTTTTTCACCATCACGCACTTCGTAAGGCACCATGACGACACTACAGTTATTCATTGCAGTGATTTGATTTTCTCTACCGATTCTGACGGTTAATCCGTTAGATTCACCATGTTCAATAAGTTTTAAGATATCGTTTTTTTCAAAGAAGTTCATTAATTCTCTTACACGTTCTACATCACTGAATTCTGGTTGATATAACATATTGCTTTGTCCAGATAAATAGTATTTACTTTGTGTGAATCGTGTAAAAGCATCAAGAAAAGCTTCAATGATTTTACGATTATAAACGAGTAAATCTTTAATGTGTTTGTGATTGATTTCATAATGAATTTTTTCACTCACTTGTCCAATGGGAACATCATAAAGTATGTCATTAAATATTTCCATAATTTTTGTGAGTTCTTCAGGTGAGGTTCCTTTTGGAAGGGTGATATTTTTACTTTCAACATGGCCTAAGTTTGTAATAACAAGTAAGACACATAATTGATCGTAAATCGGAACAAGTTCGATTTTCTTAACGCGTGAATTTCTAGCGTTTGGCCCTAATGCAATGGTGGTATAATTGGTTAATTGGCTTAGTAAATTCATCGCTTGTTCAATGGTTTCATCACCGGCTAACTCTTCATTCTTGAATAAATCATCAATGAGGGTTAAATCAAGATCAAAATCATCATCATCCTTTAAGAGTGTTTCTACATAGTAATGATACCCTGTCTCAGATGGGACACGTCCGCTTGAAGAATGTGTTTTTTCAATAAACCCAAACTCTTCTAAATCTGCCATATCATTACGGATGGTCGCAGAACTAAAATCAAGTAATTTGGATAAGGTTCTAGATCCAACTGGTTCTGCGGTTTTAACGAACTCTTCTACAATAAGTTTTAAGATTACTTTTTGACGATCAGTAAGCATGAAATCACCTCTTTAGCACTCACATTACCGGATTGCTATTGGTATTATAAACGATATTTTTAGCACTGTCAAGAGATGAGTGCTAAAAAATAAAAATCCGCAAGGTTATGCGGATTTAATATATGGATTGAAATTCATTTCATGGGCGATGGTTGTGAAATGGCCATGCCCTGGATAGACTAATGTATTGGGTTCAAACACTTTGACTAAGTTGTTTACTGTCTCAATTATTGTATCAGGATCACCGGTTGGAAGATCGGTTCTACCAATGGTTTCTCTAAACAAACAATCGCCTGAAAATAAAAGATTTTTGTAATGAAAACTGACACTTCCTCTTGTATGTCCAGGTGTATGATGTACTGTAATGTGGTCTTCCCCTAATTTGAATGATTCTACTTCATCAAATGTATGCACTTTATGTTTACTAGAGATTTTAAAACGATCTGACATATAAGTAGAAAGATTTAAGTTAGGATCAAATAAAAAGTCTCGCTCCAAAGTATGAATATAAATTGGTGCGTCAAAATCTTCTAGTAAGTGATTTAATCCACCAATATGATCATAATGACCGTGGGTTAATAAAACCGCTTTTAATGTCAGATTTTCTTCGGTTAAAATGCGTTTCATTTCTTGGTAGTTTGACCCTGGGTCGATGATATAGGCTTCATTGGCTTCATGAATGATATAACAGTTTTCTGCGAAATCGTTAAAAATCGCTTTAACCATGGTTTTTCACCGCCTGATAACACCCATATATCCCTGCATCATTACCGAGTTTTGCAAGGGTAAATACGGTATCATTTTTTACTGCTTTAAAGGCTATTTCTTTAAATCTACGTTCGATTTTATGGATTAAAAAATCACCAGCTAAAGATACTCCTCCCCCAAATACAAAGGCATTTGGGTTAACAATAACACTAATGATTTGAGAAGCTTTAGCTAAGGCTTCTGCGACTGTATCGACGACTTTTAAAGCAATCAGATCGCCTGATTTAGCTAAGTCAAATATATGTTTAGCACTATATGAATCTTCATTTCTTAGTTTAGATTCTAACGGGGTTGTTTTTATATAATAGCTTACAAGATTTTTAACAGCGGTTGCGCTTGCTAAGGTTTCAAGACATCCTGTATTGCCACACCCACAAACAATGGGGAAATCTTTGATAAACATATGACCCACTTCACCACCAGCACCAAAAGCACCTTCAATGATAGTCCCGTCATAAATCACGCCACCCCCAACACCAGTTCCAAGTGTATATAAAACCATATGAGGATAGGCTTTACCCGCACCAAACGCTTGTTCACCAAGTGCGGCTACGTTTGCATCATTATGAACTTTTACAATAAATGGAGTTTTAAAATAAGATAAGAACTCTTTTTTCACATCAAAAACTTCCCAACCTAAATTAACTGCTCTATAGACTATATCCTCTTTAACAGGACCTGGAACGCCGAATCCTACACCATGTATTTTATCAATGCCTTCTGGTTGTTGTTTGATTTCTTGAGCGATTTCTTTTAGAATATGGCTGCCACTATCTTCTAAATTCGTATCAATTGCCCATTTTCTGAGTAAGGTTCCTTTTAACGTGAATAGCCCAAATTTAATACTGGTCCCACCAATATCGATGCCATATATAAATTCTGCCATACTAACCTCCTATCCAAAAAAAACTTCCATGAAAAAGAAGTTTTTATTTTTTTTCTCTATGTAATGTTTTTTTATTACATTTTTTACAGAACTTTTGTACTTCCATGCGGCTTGGATGCGTTTTTTTATTTTTAGTAAGAATGTAGTTTTCATCATTACACTCCGTACACTTTAAAACAAATTGTACTCTCATATACTTTCCTCCTCATAAAAAACTCTACATTATAATACACTTAATTTTTGAAAAAATCAAGACTAAACATAGTATTTTTATCATTACTTAGGTATAATAATAGCGGTGATAATATGATAAAAAGAACCCAAACTAAAAAAGTATTTGTTAAACACTTACAAATCGGTGGACAAAATAAAGTCGTGATCCAAACGATGACGCAAAATAAGACTTCTAATATAGAAAAAGTTGTTAATGAGATTAACACTTATGCTACTAATGGTGCGGATTTAATTCGTTTAGCCATTTTAGATATGGAAGATGCAGAAGCCTTAAAAGAAATTAGAAAACAGACCAATGCATTGCTTGTTGCAGATATTCATTTTGATTATAGACTTGCACTTAAAGCGATTGAAAATGGGATAGATAAAATTAGAATTAACCCAGGTAATATTGGTTCAATTGATAAAGTTGAAGCCGTTGTTAAAGCCTGTAAAGAAAAAAAGATTCCAATAAGAATCGGAGTAAATGCTGGCAGTTTAGAAAAAGATTTACTTGAAACTTATGGACGCACCGCACAAGCCATGATTGAAAGTGCTAAACGCCATATTGCCTTATTAGAAAATTTAGACTTTTATGATACCATCATTAGTTTAAAGGCAAGTGATGTCACCCTAACTATAGATGCCTATTTACTAGCCTCTAAAACCTTTGATTATCCCCTTCACATAGGGATTACTGAAGCTGGTCCTTTATATCAAGGCATTATTGCAAGCAGTGCAGGGCTTGGGTCGCTTTTATATCACGGGATTGGCGATACCATTCGCATCAGTTTAACAGCCGATAGACTAGATGAGTTAAAAGCTTGTAAAACCCTACTTGCATCATTTAATTTATATACAGCCCCTAAAATTATAAGTTGTCCAACCTGCGGAAGACTAAGTTATGATATGAAACCATTTCTAGCTAAAGTGGAAGATTATTTAAACACTAATCAGATTAACTTAACGGTTGCTGTGATGGGGTGTGCAGTTAATGGACCTGGTGAGGCTAAAGAAGCTGATATAGGTATTGCTGGGGGTAAAAATGAAGGCTTAATTTTTGTAAAAGGAAAGATTAAAAGAAAAGTAAGCCAAGAAGCATTATTTGATGCATTTATTGAAGAAATTACATTATTTCAAAAAGAAAACGCCGATTAATAATCGGCGCTTTATATTTATTTAGCGTATACTGCAGCGATTGCAATGGTTACAGGAATTTGACCTGTACTAGTTAAATCATACTCAACACTTTGAATTAAAAAGGTTTGATTACTATTGAATAAATTATCAATAAACAGTTGAAGTTCAGTTAAATCATCTGCTCTAAATGTAATTAAGACGGTATATAAATCCACATCATCAGATAATTCTCTTAATGGTGTCCCTTGTGGGAATGTGGTTGGATTATTTCCTATAATAACATTTCTTTGTGTTTGCGCATTATTTGGTATTCCTGAAAGTTCTAGCTGTGCTTGAATATAAAGAAGTAATTGATCTCTATCATATTTAGCAGGCACTATTTGATGCATTTCAATCATACTTGGTAATTGCTCATTTCGATTTTCACTTACTAATCGCTCTATACTATTGATTTGGGCTTGAAGTTGTTGATTATTTCTTTCAGTTGATTCAATACGACTATCCATTTGACTAAGTATTAAAAATCTAAAGCCAAAAACACCTACGATGACAATAAATAATAACAAAATAAATAAAATATCACTTGAACGTTTATTCAGCATCTAATGTCACCTCAATCGTATATACCGCAGTATAGGTAAAGTTGGAGGTTATAGCAGGTGTGGAGTTATTTGATGTTCTGACAAATGGTAAATCAATAAAATCCCAGTTTAAACTTCTAAACTCAATAGCTGTATTTAGCTCAACAACAATATCAAACT
Source organism: Liberiplasma polymorphum (assembly GCF_043951795.1). Taxonomy (NCBI): domain Bacteria; kingdom Bacillati; phylum Mycoplasmatota; class Mollicutes; order Liberiplasmatales; family Liberiplasmataceae; genus Liberiplasma; species Liberiplasma polymorphum. Next base: position 83,211 of record NZ_JBIOAG010000001.1, read on the forward strand.
GTTGATTGACGGCACTATAACGAACAAAACGTACTCTTCCGTCATAAGCCAAGATTAAATCTTCAATCAATGCATAATGATCTTGATAATCGATTTGATGATGCTCAACTCTTTCAACAACTCTTAAGAAGTTTAAACGATTTTGCTCAATATTATACCCAATCATTTCTTCACTAACAAGTAACAATTGAAATTGTAAGTCACTATTTACCTCAAGCGCATTATCTAAACGCGCTTGCCTAGCTGATAGCGGAAAATATATAAAAATCCAACTAAGTATAACTGCAAATAAGACAATCAGTAAAATATTAACATTGAACTGTCTAGGACGTTTCATATCAGGAAGTAAATCTATATAGATAAATTCATTAGCCATTTGTTGGGCTTTTGCTTGGAATTTACGATTTGCCATATTACCAAAGCCCCCTTTGAGTTACTAGTGAGGCCGCTAATGGAATATAACACTCCCTATCAATAAGCGTATCAACAATTTTACTTGCTTTTTTCATGTCAAATATGCGAATCATTTCTTCATCATGGAAATATTCAGTGAGAAATTCATTGGTATATCTACTAGTCATGTTAAAGACAATAACGCGGTTAATTTCACGTTCACCAGCATTTAAATTATATTTATAATAGTTAGCTATTTTCCCTATTTCACTATCTAATAGTTCTAAATATTTGTTATCAGTTAATGTTTTAGCTTGAATATTTTGGACTAAAGAAAATAATGGAATTTCTTCATCAAATATGTAAAGTGAATAAGTTTGATCAAATACCGCCATAAACATAACGTCTTTTTCAAATCTTAAATCACTATCTTCATTTTTTCTATAATAAAATAAGCGATGTAAACTAAGTGGTGGAATGTCAGTTCTAACCACTTGCATATTCATATTATAAAAAAGAGAGACATAAGATTTTAGTTCATTTTGTGGTGCGTAAAACATAATAACTTCATAATGATCTTCATTTTTACGGTGAATCACATAATCCATTTTCATGTCTTTAAATGGTACCATTATCATCTTTTCCATTTGTTGGCGAATATAATCACCAATTTCATTTGGTTTATAAATGATAGGCACTTCTATTTTTCTAAAAGTAAAAAGTTCTTCATGAACAATTAAGTTTACACGTCTTGCTCTAATTTTAAACATTTTAAAAGTGTCTTTTAATATTTTTAAAAGACGCTCTTCTCGGTAAATAACCCCGTTTTCTATAATACCGGGTTCAAGTTCTACTGAACTATATTTTAGTTTTTTCATGTTATAGCCATCTGGCTTTTCAATAAATGATACTTCTCTATCTGTGAAAAAAACATTCAGTACGCTACGTGCCATACAACCAACCCTTTCCTATAACAAAGATGCATACCACTCTAGTATTCTTACCCCAAAGAAATACGTTATAAGAACCCCTAAAAATATAAATGGTACAAATGGAATAGGATTATTCTTCCTTAGTATGCTTCTACCTAGTATTATACCAAGTAATGAAGCAAAAAACAAACTCATAAATACTAATCTTAATCCTAAAAATAAACCGATAATAAAATAGAGTTTAATATCTCCACCACCAAGGGCATCTTGTTTAAAGCGATATTTACCATACCAAGCCAAAAAGTACATAAAAGTAAATGCTAAAATACCACCAAAAAGCGCATCAATCCATGTATGCATGGGATAAATCATTCTTAAAATAAAAACGGTTGGTAAGAATATAATGAGTATTTTATCAGGAACAATTTGATATTCTATATCAGATACGGTAACAATGATCATTAATGAAATGAATATTGCCGCTATAACAAACTCAACTAAGTTATCTTGATAAATATAGTAGACATAAGTAATCAATAAACCACCTAGTAGTTCATATATTGGATATTTTATACTAACTTTATTTTTACAATTACTACATTTACCTTTTACTAAAAACCAGCCCAAAAGTGGTATGATACCATACCACGGAATAGGTTGGTTACAGTTATCGCATTGACTATGCCCTAGAATAGATTGCTTCTTTGGTAATCGTGTTCCAACAACGGTATAAAATGATGTAAATAGACTTGAAAACAAGAATACAAATATGTATATCATAAATTAGCTCCTTGTTATTTTAAAAAAGCAATATCCGAAGATATTGCTTTAAGTTAAATTATTAACCAGCAGGTACAAACGCAGGTGGTTCTAGAGTGAAATCTGCTTCCGCTATAGTAAATAATGTGTCGGGTTGGTCTAATACCATACCTCTTGTAGCTGTACTTGGATTTCCAATGAATGTATAACTTGGAGTAACGACAGCAACAAGATAGACACCATCATAGTAATTAACTACGTAGGTTACATTTGCAGCTAATCCGCTTATAAACTCTGATAATTGAGTTTCAGTTAAGTTATCATTTTCAGTTGATGAAGCGGCACAGTACTGAGCTCTCTCAGTAGCATTAGCAGAAGTACAGTATAAGTTAGCTGCATTTCTAATTGATACTGCATCTGCAATAACTGCATCTTTTTGTGCATTTGTAACTATTCCACCAACAGCTGGAATAGAGATTGCTGCGATAATTCCTAAAATTACGATAACGATTAGTAACTCAACTAACGTTACCCCTTTATTATTTTTAATCATTTTATTTCCTCCTATTTTTTTATTATTTAAGCTTATTAAGAACCCCTCTAACAAGCCTTAAGTTGTTTTAAATATACCACATATATTAGTTCGTAGTCAACTAAATATAGTAATTTGTGTATTATTTAATATGTTTTATGTTTAAGCGTTATTTAGCCTAACTGATCTGATAGTGCAAGTGATGGCATCATAACGGCTAAAATCATTATTACAATCATGACATAAATGAAGATTAATAGTAATGGTTCTAATGCTTTTTTCATACGTTCTACTTTTATTTCACTGTCTTCATCATAAAATTGTGCAAGTCCTGACATCATCTTACCGAGTTCACCTGTTCGTTCACCAACACTCATCATACGTGTGAATACGACTTCTGAGGCAAAGTGATGTTCAAATGCAGTACTCATGAGTTCTCCACCATTAACATTTTTTTGTGCTTCTACAAGTAATGCACGGTAAACTTTATTATCAAGTGTGTCATACGTAGTCTTTAGTGAATCTTGTAATGGGACATGGTTTTTCATGAGCTGTGCTAAGGTTGATGCAATACGTGAAAGATTATTTAAGACTGTTAATGCCCCAAATATAGGCATCCTAATTGCAATATAGCTTAATGCATACTGTAATTTATAACTTTTTTTCTTTAAAGTTCTAAACAATATAATAAACGCTATAAAGCCTATTAATAGATAGATTCCATTAGCGCGTAAGAATTTACCAATATCCATGAAAAACACGGTGACACCAGGTAATTCTCCCCCTAATTGGTCATACATCCCTTCAAACTGAGGGAGTACCCCTACCATTAAGAATATGGCAACACCGATGGCAACTGTCATATAAATAATTGGAAGCATTAAAGTTGATCTAATTGATGATTTGAGTCGGTATTGTTTTTCAAAGTAATCGACAATTTCGGTCAGTACATCTTCTAAATCGCCTGTTTTTTCTCCAACAGCAATCATTGAAACTAAAATCTTAGGGAATTCTTTAGGGTATTCTTTCATAGATTCAGAAAACAACTGTCCGCCGTTTACTTCATAATAAATCCCATAATAAATTCTACGTACCGCTTTATTGGTTTGCTGTGTCGCTAAGATTTCACATGCTTCATTTAACTTCACCCCAGAACGAAGGAGTGAGGATAATTGTTTTAAATAAAAGATTAAATCCTTATCTTTAATAATTTTACCAAGCGTAATACGGTTAAGCTGTGCCATAAGACTTTTATGCATTTCTATCTCAATTGCACGCATGCCGTTTTCAAATAAAAATTGATCTACAATCGCCTTAGAAGGCCCTTCTGCCATCCCTTTAACGATTTTCCCGTCCTTCATGCGTTTCGCTTTATAACGATAATCATTAATTTTCATGGCTATCCTCCTAATCGAGTCCTAGTTTCAAGATTTCTTCAACGGTTGTAATGCCTTCTTTAACTTTTTCAAGACCTGCTTCAACGAGTAATTTCGTACCGTCTTTACGGGCTTGTTCTAAAATATCATATTCTTTTTCATGATTTGATATCATGCGGATAATTTTTTCGTTAACATCAAGCATTTCAAATACAGCAACACGGCCTTTATAGCCTTTATTGTTACAACTTGAGCAACCAACAGCTCTTCTTACACGTTTAATGTCATCATACCCATTACGTGCGAAGATTTCTTTTTCGTTTTCGGTTGGGGCTTCTGCTTTAGCACAAACATTACATACACGTCTAACTAAACGCTGTGCAACAATCCCACTCATAGATGAGGCAACTAAGAACGGGTCAATCCCCATATCAATTAAACGCCCAATGGTTTTAACCGCACTATTAGTATGGATTGTAGACAGTACTAAATGCCCTGTTAATGCTGCTTTAACTGCGATTTGTGCTGTTTCAACGTCACGAATCTCACCAATCATAATGATGTTTGGATCTTGTCGTAATATAGAACGCAGTGCACTTGCGAAGGTAAAATTAATATCTGGATTAATATTTACCTGGTTAACCCCTTCAAGTTCAATCTCGACGGGATCTTCTACCGTAATGATATTCACATCAGGATCATTTAATTGATCTAAACAAGCATATAGTGAGGTTGTTTTCCCAGAACCCGTTGGTCCTGATACGAGTACAATTCCATTTGGTCGGCTAATCATGCGCATAAAGATTTTACGATCAGCCTCTGATAACCCTAAACGATCAATCCCTTGTGAATCACGTGATAAGTCAAGCACACGCATAACGACTTTTTCCCCACGTACAGTAGGTAAAGTTGAAATACGTAAATCAATTGGACGGCCTTCAATAACCGTTTTAATACGCCCATCTTGAGGTGTTCTATTATCGGTAATGTCCATATGAGACATAACTTTAATACGTGAGACAAGTTTTGGTAAAATAACTTTCGGTAATGATTTTTCAGTACTTAAAACCCCGTCAATTCGGTATCTTATTTTAAACTCGATATCCGTAGGGTCAATATGAATATCACTGGCTTCTGATTTAACAGCTGTCAGTAATATTTGGTTTACTAGCTGAATGATTGGGCTTTCTGCCGCTTCTTGTTCTGGTTCTTTTACAAGTTCATCATAGAATTTTTCAGTTGTTTTCTTTTCAGAATCAACCACAATTCCAAGTGATTTTAATGTTTTAGAGAACCCGTAATAACGCGCAATTGCTGTATCAATGTCATTTTTTGTTGCAATAACTGTTTCAACATTCATTCCTGTTTTTAAACGCACGTTTTCTAGGGTTGGAAAATCGAGCGGATCGTTTGTTGCAATAACAATACGACGCCCACTAATGTTTATCGGCATGATTTTAGATTTAGATACAAAATCTTCATCTAAAAGTTTTAATACCGCATCATCAACGTAAATTAACCCTAAGTTAACACGTTTAATTCCTAAGGAATCACTTAATGCATCAACAATTTGCGAATCGGTACAGTAACCAAATCTAATTAATGCTTCCCCAATTTTTTCGCCTTTATCACGGCGTCTTAGGGCCTCATTGATTTCTTCTTCTGTAACAACATTTTCGCGTATCAAAACGTCCCCTAAACGTTTTGGTATGGTCTTAGCCATAGACTCACATCCTCTTTAAGAAAGAATAATTTCTGCAACTGGTGGATAATATTCTGTAATAATTACAACTTCTTTAATTTTTTCCCCGTTTAAATTATGTATATGACGAATGACTTGGACGATTACCCCTTGCGTACCATCTTGAACTAAACTTGGATTTGATGTGGTTTGGGTTGGGAAATCGACATAAGTAATTGCTTTTGTAACAACAACTTCATTAAGGAATGGTGCGCCAATTAATCTGAATATTAAGAACCCACCGCTTAATTCAAATTCAATATTATAGCCACTAAGACTATTATTTTCAAAACTAAAGTCAAGTCCTTGTGAACGATGGACTAAAACATTTCTACCAAAATTAGGAAAATCGTTAATCGTATGATTCCCGTCAATTTGAGGAATATAGTTTCTTTCAAATATTGTCATATGGGTTTCACTAATAGTATCTAAGAATAGTATCCCTAAAAAACTTAACTCGGCATTTGTAAAGGCGTTCCCAAAATTGCTTAGCATACTAAATTCAGTTCTAGCGCCAATTGGAATAACACCATCTGGATATTGATCGGTCAATTTGGAATAAAAGTTAGCCTGATTAATATTACTTGGCACTTCTATTGAAGATAATACCAATATCTCATAAAGATTTTCTACATTTAATATATATTGGTTCAAATTTTTACTTGAAAAAGTCTTCATACGTGCGCCATCTTCAATAAAATCATCAAGTAATTGTTCTAAATCAAATTGATCTTGAAGGGTCGCCATAAATGGCTGTTGTTCAAGTTCGAAAAGAATTTCTGCCCTTACTTGATCAGAAAAAGACACGAAGAGTTCATTCGACCTTCCTGCTTGAATATTGTTTAAACTTCTATTAATATCAAAAAAGAGAAGTTCACGATCTAGTTCATAAACGAACCCCTGATAGTTCACTTCAAATACAACACGTTCATCATTTAGCCATGCATTGACTCTATCCCTTAACTTTTCTTCCGCTTCCTGCTCTGTTAAGCCCCCTACATAGACACTTCCAATAAATGTGTTTTCTGGATATTTCCCTATATTAAAGCCTGTAATCATATACCAAAATGCAAATACACTTGCTGCACCAATGAGTATAATCACTGCAGTATAAAGGTAATATCCTAAGTTACTATTTCTAAACTGAGAAGCCATTTTATCACCACATTTACACATATTTACTTTATTATACAATATTTTTTTTATTTAACAAAGGTATCATGTGTAAAATTGAAAGTTTTATCTATTTTTTCTTCATAATACGTATATTAGAGTTAAAATTTGTATGTTATTTTCTCTTAGTTAAAATCAGTAGCGATATATGGCTAATATGGTATAATGTAATAAAGAATAGGGAAAGGGTGATTACTATGAATAATGAAAAAGGGTTTTCGTTAATAGAAATTTTAGCGGTTATCCTAATCACAACTAGTATTCTAGTGCCTTTATTAGTTTCCCTTAGTGGAAACTTTCAAGTAAACGTCCGCATGATTAATAAAAGTGTTGCGACTTCGCTTACAACAGAGGCGTTACTTTCTTTTCAAAACATGTATTACCAAGATGTTGAAATTGCATTGAATAATCATGATAGACCCTTTTTGAAGTTTACTGAAAATGAAGGGTGCGATTTATTAAGAGACTATTCAACAGCCCCTATTAATTCTTTTACATTATATTATAGTAATCAAAGAGTTTGTGAATATGTATTTGAAATGCAAGCCATTAACCGTAGTTTCAGTGACGATCAATTTATGGTGATCGTGTATCCTTTTAGAGTCCCTGAAGATGAATATACAGCGTATATCGCTTCAGTAAATCAAGCTTATACGGATGGGGAAATCCCTATTGAAGTTCGTGATAGACTATTAACTGTTACAAGTGGGTCGTCTTTACGAATTTTGCGCACAATCGTTTGGATTCAATATGGTGAAACCTCTGGTAGTAATGTTATAAGAACCGGTCTTTTATCTCCTGAAGTTGAAGTGGAGGTAGAATAATCATGAAGCCAGTTCAAAATAATAAAGGGGTTACCATTTTCGAGATGTTAATCACAATATCTATCGGAAGTATGGTACTAGTTATGTTATTCAGTATTTTAACAACAACGTTAATTACAAAGAATGTAATTGATTATACCAACCGATTAGATGATGAAGTTTATGATATTAATGATTTCTTAAATTATAGATTTCAACGTTTGGGTTATAAATCAATCATGGAATATGATTTATCAACTAATAATGAAGAAACACAAACACAATTCGTTTTTTTACTTACGAACGAATTTAGACCCGTATTTGAAACCGTTGCAGATACCACTCAAATTTCTTTAAAACGCGATGTCTTTAAAGTGTACATTTTGTTTATGGATGTTGAAACAGATACAATTTACTTTGATGTTTTGTTTGAAGTTGATATCTATGATGAAACAGACTTAACTTATACTGGACCAACCTATGATGAGCAAATCGATACTTTTTTAAACCAAATAAATTCTTATGTTAGTTTGTTTGTTAATAGCCCGTCTAATCCAATTTCTAATCCAAATTTAGTATTACATGAAGGATCTGTTATTCGTTTTAAAACTGATGAGGCGGGGCAACATTGTTTAAGAGGTTATCAAGAAGATCGTTTATCAATAGGTTATGGTATAGAAAAACTTGTATCAAACTGTTCAAGCGCTTTTTTAGAATTTAACTTAGTCGTTAGTTATCGTTTAAGTACAGGTGGTATTTTACCACAAAAAGAATATAATTCGACTTTACTCTATTAAGGAGGCATAGTCATATGAGAAATGAAAAAGGTAGTGTTTTAAGTATTGCCATTGTAATTATTTTTGTGCTTTCTTTTGCGATTACAACAACGAGTGTTTATACTGCAAATGTTGCACAAAGAACAAGTACAATTGTAGAAAAAAATGATGAGGACTTGTTCGCAAGAACCATTGTTCGTAGTGCGATGCATGAACTGAAAATGTTCATTAATTCGCCGTTAACCGAATACACAACATTTTTTAATGAAGATCAAGAAGAACTAGAACGTATTAGTACTTTATATAATGAATTAATTGTAGAATATTATTTAAGTGCCTTTAATGAAGTCATAACTGAAGATAGACTTGTTTGGATTATTATAGGGGATGAAGAGTTTACTGAAGATTCTACTTCTTTTACTAGAACCTATAGATTAACGTATACCCGTTTAAATGGACGTACGATATCAAAAGAATTGTTGGTTGAACTTAAAAACGATCCAGATTCTGAACCTGTAATCATTAATCCAATTTCAGATTTCACTGATTTATTTGACTTTATTGCAACAGATGATTTTGATAACGCAACCCCACTTGATTGTACAGGGGATTGCCAAACACACTTTTACGAAACGTATTTTATAGAAGCAAACCGTAATCGTGGTGTTTTAGATGATCGTAGTGTCATCAAACTAGAAGAGTCGCTTTCTATTGATCCTTCAAACAATCCAAATCAAGCCAGTTACCTCGATTTAAGAGGATCGGCAATGATTATTAATAATGACTTTACTTTAAATGATGTTTCAGAAATAAGAAGTTCATTAGTAGGGGTCCCAGGGATTATTATCGTAAAAGGTGATTTTAATATTACTACCCATCAAATCGGTCTTGAAATTAACAATGTTTATATCTTTGTATTAGGCAATGTTAATATTACTTTAACTGCAACAAACCAAAATCAAGGGGCGTTAACAGGTTCAAATTATTATTTTGTTTCCACAAATCCAATCAATAACATTACCCCTTCAAGTAATAACACATTTTATAAAGCTTCAACCATTCACGAAGGTGTTAACTATTATTATTTAGGATCATTTTCACAGTTTCCTAATTTCCAAACCATCCAAAATAACTTACAAAACATTATTGATTTTGATGGGACTGAAAGTTTTAATCAAATATTCAATTATATTGAAGGTACGTTTGAAGAAGATTAGATTGTACATTGTGTACAATCT
>NZ_JBIOAG010000010.1:0-60136 GCF_043951795.1 Liberiplasma polymorphum
AATATTCATTGTATCATAAACTTATCTATAGCTGATAACACGGATAAATAAAAGAGATTGAATGATACTTTTTGTTCATGATATAATAGATAAATGGGAGGGATACTATGAAGGAGACGGTATTAACACATCGTTTAGGAAATGTTTTACATCTATACACATTTGAACCAAGTGTTGAAGCAAAAGGGATTGTTTTATTGGTTCATGGTGCGGGTGAACATGCACGTAAGTATGATGAGTTTGCAAACTATTTAACAGAAAACGGATTTTATGTGGTAAGTTATGATCAATTTGGTCATGGGAAGAGTAAACTACTAGCTGATAGAGTTGTTTTTGCTAAAGAAAATGGAGACAAACTCCTTACGGATGGGTTAGTTTTAGTCCATGAGTATGCCTCGGGCATCCAACCAAGTTTACCAATCTTTGTGATTGCTCACTCGATGGGAACATTTATTGTAAGAGCACTTATGACGACAAGAAAAGACTTATTTGATGGGCATATTTTAATCGGTTCAACGGTGTTTTCACCTTTAAAAATCAAACTTGCTTTACTAACTTCTAAATGGATTATGAAATTTAAAGGGTATGATTATATCAGTCCTTTCATGACAAGTCAAACGCAAGATAAACCTTACAAATCAATGAAAAAACGTGGATTAATTCATGAACGCCATGAATGGGTAACAAGTGATATAACGCGTCAAAAGCTGTTAAAATCTGATACACTTAGTAATGCCCCATTTACAATTAGTGCACAAAGCGATATTTTCAAATTAATGCTTAAAGCTCAAGCTTATAATGAACTAAAAAAGACCGCAAACGGTCGTTTAGTTCACATTATATGTGGCGAAGAGGATGCTTTATGTAATTACGGAGAAGGCATTAAAAAATTATATGGTTTATATTTTAAAAGCGGTTTTACGAATTTAAATTATAAAGTTTACCCTAATGTCCGCCATGAGTTATTAAATGAGATTAATCGTGATGAAGTGATGGGCGATATATTAGAAATATTAATTAAAGAAACTTAAAAAATCAGGAAAATTCCTGATTTTTATTTTGGTAAAACTATAATGCCGGTTAAACATTCTTTATGCATGGTGCTTTTATGAGCAATCACTTCTTCGTAAGTAATGGCTTTTGCAATGTCTAGTACATCATAAATAATCATATCTTCGTGTGCTAAACGACTGGTTTCATGTGCTAAATATTCTAAACTATCTAGCCCCATCACAAAGCTCCCTATCATTTGTTTTTTAATACGTTCAAAATCTTCTTTATGAATAGAAATCTTATCATGTTCAATCAATGAGTTTACAATTTTCTCATAAAGACGTTCTGGATCACTGGTTTCACTTCCTATTAAAGCATAACCATAAGATGATTCTAAGCTTAGATCAAGACCATATGAATCATTAATTAATTTTTCATTCATCCACAGTTCGTAAAAATCACTGCTTCTTCCATACACTAAATCCATGTAGATTGAAAACGACAAGTTATCTTTAAAATATTTGGTTTTGTTGGTGTATGAAGGCATACGTTTAATCCCTATTAACACACTAGGCATTAATACATCTAACTTTAAAACCTCTTTATCTTTAACCACAGTTTTGGGTTCTTTTTCAGTTATGTCTGAGGGTTTATATAATGTTTTCTTTGGAAGGGTAATCGCTTTTTCTAACTGATTTTTTAACGCATTTACATCAAGATCTCCAATCATAATTAGTAAGGATTCTTCTGGTTGGTAATAAGCTTTATGCATTGCTTTTAACGCTTTAATATCAATGGCATCAATCGAGGTATTGTCCCCTAAAATATCATCTTTAATCGGATGATTTAAAAACATATTTTGAAGTAATTTATAATATTGAATATGATAAGGATCATCTAAATGCATATTGAGTTCTTCTTTAATAATGTTTTTTTCTTTTTCAATGCCCGAAGCTGTAAATTTCGGGTTAAAAAACATATTAATAAGTCTCGATGTGTTTTCAATAATTTTATCGGTTGCACTAAATAAATATGTGGTCCGATTATGTTCTGTGTAAGCATTGATTTGCGCTTCTTCTAATGCGAATAATCGCGAAATATCTTCTCCATCAACTTCAAAGACTTTATGCTCTAGAAAATGGGCAATCCCTGCAGGTACGGGGATTACTTTTCCAAGTTCATCTTTATACGCACGATTTATTGAACCGATTGGTGTAGAAAGTGTTACATAGGTTTTATGAAATGATGGTTTTAAAATAATAAACACATTGAGTCGGTCAAACAACTTAAACTGCGTAAACGATTCATTAAACGCTTTATAGAGTTTCGTTTTCATGTTTAATCCCTCCAAGTTCATATTCAAAAATTTGATGGCATTGATTGGCTACTCTTGTGAGGGCTTCTTTTGTCACATTTGCAATGTTAGATAATACACTTTCTTCGTTAAATGGTAAGTTAAAAAGTGCTGCGCGTAATGCTTTTTGTGATAAACTACCTTGTGAATCATAACTTTGCTTAAACCCAGTAATTAGATGAGTTTTTGCTAGGGTTAAGTCTTCATCAGAAAATGAGCCGTTTTGAATGAGTGCTAAGCAAGATAGCATCATGGCTTTTCCTTTTTCAATGTTCTTTTCATCCATACCTGAGGCCATTGTTATAAGGCCGTTAAAGGGTGAATAACTAGAATAAACATAATAGGCTAAACTATGGTGTTCTCTTACAGTTTTAAATAGTAATGAATCTGAACCCTCACCAAGTAAAGCATTTAATACTAGCATAGTAAAATAATCTTCATCACGGTAAAAGATTCCTGTTTTTAGCGTAATAAATATTCTATTTTGTGTCACATCGTATGCTTCAAAAATACGGTCTTTTTTTATAAAGTCATGACGATATAAAATCGGTAATGGTTTTACAACACTTTTAATCGGTAAACTTGTTAAAATTTCATGATGTATTTTTTGCTCATCAAAGTTTCCAACAACGCTTATAAACACTTCGTTTTCATTTAACATTTGGTTGTAGCTATCTTTAATCATATCTAAGGTTACAAGATCAATCGCTTCTTCTTTACCAAATGCGTGTTGATTATAAGGGTGTTCTTCCATTAAATACTGATTATAACGTTTACTTGCAAAACGGGTTTTATTCGCAAATTCAGCTTTAAAATAATCTTTTAAAAACTGTTTTTCTTCTTCTAGTGTTTTTTCATCGAATAAGGGTTCATATAAGACGTGTTTTAAATAGGTTAATGCTTCATGAAATAGTGTTTTTTCAATGGTAAAACGATCATCAATCATAACCATTGTAATTTGATTGATGTGTTTTGTGCCAAATTTAAGTGCTTGAGTTAATAATAAAGAATCATATAAAGATTCTAAATATTTACTTTGAGCTTTTCTTGTGGGTGTTACACGGTTTTTAGCTCTTAACATAGAAAGCATTAAGTTTCTAGCGGTTATATTTTCACTATTTAAATCAGTGAAAAAGCGAATCGTTAAGATTCGTGATTTAAACTGATTTGTGTGAATATATTGATAAGTAGTATTGTTTTCTTTAAATGTTTGTAGTTTCATAATGCCTCCAAAAAAAAGTGCCGAAGCACTTTATTTTTATTATGCTAATGTCAAAGCAATCTCCATCATACGTGTAAATGCGTTTTGACGTTCTTCAGAAGACGTTGCTTCATGGGTAACTAAAGAGTCAGAAACGGTGAGTAAACACGCTGCGTGTTTACCGGTTACTTTTGCATTATGGAATAGTGCAAATGATTCCATCTCTACTGCAATCGCATGATGTTTTTCAAATATTGTTTTGTAGTCATCAAAATTTTCGCGATAAAATACGTCACTTGAATGAATGACCCCTTTAGTGATTGGAATATTTAAGTCTTTAGCGCTTGCTTCTATTTTATCATTAAGCACTGTACTTGGGTAAGTATAGGCTTCATTATAATTACCTGCTTGTGTAAGTGCGTAACTAGATTCGCTATAAGCACTAGTTGCTAATAATACATCATATAATTTTATTTGGTCAGTGTATGCCCCACATGAACCAATACGGATGATGTTTTCTACATCGTAAAATTTATAGAGTTCGAATGAATAAATCCCAATACTTGGCATCCCCATTCCACTACCCATGACACTAATTTCTTTTCCGTTATAAGTCCCTGTATAACCAAACATGTTTCTCACTGTATTAAATTGTTTTACGTTTTTTAAATAAGTATCTGCAATAAACTTTGCACGAAGTGGATCGCCTGGCATTAAAACTGTTTTGGCAATCTCGCCTTTTTTCGCTTCAATATGCGGGGTTGGTATACTCATAAATAAATCCTCCTAATAACTTTCTTCGCTGTTTTCGCCTTTCATAAGCGAAACACCATTACTTGTTCCAATTCTAGTAGCACCGGCTTCAACCATCATGTCAAAGTCTTCACGGGTTCTAACCCCACCACTTGCTTTAACACCTTTTCCTTTAGCAATTTCAGCCATGATTTTAACTGCTGTTAACGTTGCGCCACCAGTACCAAAACCAGTACTTGTTTTAACAAAGTCTGCACCGGCATCCATTGCGGCTTGACTTGCTAGGCGGATTTCATCCTCTGTTAGATAACAAATTTCTAAGATAACTTTTAAGACATGATTTTGACAAACATCTTTAATTGTTTTAATCTCATCACGAATATCATCATAAAGTCCTTCTTTAACCCAACCAACATTTATTACCATGTCAATTTCATCAGCACCATTTTTTAAAGCATCTTCTGTTTCAAATACTTTTGTTTTAGTTGTTGATGCCCCAAGCGGGAATCCTATAACCGTACAGACTAATACATCAGATTTTTTTAAACTTTCTGCTGCATAGGCAACCCATGTTGGATTAACACATACACTTTTAAAATCATAAGTGATGGCTTCATCAAGTAATTGATTAATGTCTTCTTTTGTTCCAACGGCTTTTAAGTAGGTGTGATCAATGTATTTGTTCATTTTCATAATTTGCCTCCTAATGATTACTAAATATCTTTTTAATAATGGGCCAACACTTACGATAAATATAAATGTTCCCAGTTGTAAACTTCCAATATTATTGTTTATAGACCATGTGAGTGTTAAGGCGATAATGACTGGTACAAAATCTAGTATAATTCTAAGTCTTACCATTTTGGTGGTTTTAAATACCCGCATTAAAGCTAGCATTAATTCATCAAAAACACCAGCGGGATAGGTCGAAAGTATTAACAGTGCCCCACCTAAAGGAAGCAATAATACTGAACTAAGAAATAAGATTGCTCTAATCGATAAGGCATCTGGAAAGAAATCTTTTAATAAAATTAGATTAAAAAAGTCAATGAGTCCGCCAACAATTAAAATTGGTATGGCCATGAAAATATACTTCATACGTTTTTGAAGTATCATTACAAGTAAAGTTGTAAATAATGCTACTAATATCGTTGCTGTACCAACGGTAATACCTGTTGTTAAATGCAAAGCAACATGCAAGGTATCATAGGGGCTTGTCCCAAACTCACTACGTATTACAAGTGCAACCCCAAGCGCAATTGCTGTACATCCAGCTAAATACATCACGGTGTTTTTTATTGAGTATTCGACAACCATTCATTTCACCCACCGCTTCATGTTTAAGCATTTTTCTATTTATAATCACGTATTATTTTACTTGATTTTAAAGTAAATTGCAATGATTCATCATGGGATGAATCATTAGCCATTTACAATGTTATTACATCTTTCGCAAAGTTCTTCTTCGTTAATTTCAGTTACATGCCAACAGCGTGCACACGTCTCACCGTCTGCTTTTAAAATATCAATCGATAAGTCTTTAAATTCATATGCGCCAGACCCTTCTTTGATTGATACATCACTAACGATAAATAGTTTATTAAGTGCATTAAACGATTCAAGGAACGCTTTGGTTTCTTTTTTTGGATAAAGTACGACATGTGCTTGTAAACTTTTACCAATCACTTTGGCATTTCGTGCTTCTTCTAATGCTTTTAACACATAATCACGAAGTTGCATAAATTGATCATATTGCTTTAACAAGTCTATGTCTTTTTCAAATCTTGAAATAGGCATGTTTTCTAAGTAAACACTTACTTCTTTTTTATTTGGTAAGAACTGATACGCTTCTTCAGTGGTATGTGGAATAATTGGTGTAAGCATGCGAAGCAGCGCATAAAGTGTATCATAGATTACCGTTTGAGCACTTAGTCGTTTAACATCTTGGGCTTTTTCGATGTATAAAATATCTTTCGTATAATCTAGATAAAAGGCACTAAGTTCTCTACTAACAAAGTTCGTTACTAAACGCGTAACATCATCAAACTGATAGCGCTCATACGCTTTACTTGTTTTTTCGATAAGTTCGTCTAATTTTAACATCATGTAGCGATCGGTTGCTGGCATATCATGATAAGCAATGGTATGGTCTTCTTTATTAAAGCCATCGATAGCCCCTAGCATGAATTTAAATGTGTTGCGTATTTTTCGGTAATGTTCACTGACTTGTTTCATCATTTCATCACTAATACGGACATCACTTTGATAATCAACACTAGCCACCCATAAACGTAATATATCAGCACCTAGTTGATTCATTACCTTAATAGGATCAACGACATTCCCTAAAGACTTACTCATTTTACGGCCATTACCATCTAATACAAAGCCATGTGTTAAACATCCTTTGTATGGACTTTTACCTGTTGCGGCTAATCCTGTAGATAAACTTGAATTAAACCAGCCACGGTATTGATCTGAACCTTCTAAGTATAAATCCGCTGGATAAGGTAATCCAAAATCTTTCATTCCGCCGTGGTGACTAGTTCCAGAATCAAACCATACATCTAAAATATCTGTTTCTTTTCTAAAATTATCATTTGGGCTTAAAGTTTTATTTTCAAAGCCTTTAGGGAGTAAATCTTTAGCTTCCCATGTAAACCAGATATTTGAGCCATGTTCTTCAAATAAATCCGCAACATGATTAATGATTTTCGCATCTAAAATTGGGGTGTTATCTTCATGATAAAAAACAGGAATCGGTACGCCCCAAGCACGTTGACGACTAATACACCAAGACCCACGATCCTTAATCATGTTTTCCATGCGAACCTCACCCCATGATGGGATCCAGTCAATTTCTTTCACGGCTTTTAACATTAAATCTTTTAAAGATTCAATTGAGGCAAACCATTGATCAGTTGCACGGAAAATAACAGGTTGTTTGGTTCGCCAATCATGTGGATAACTATGGGTAATCCAGTTCATTTTTAGTAAATGGTTGTTTTCTTCTAAATCTTTTACAACCGCTTTGGAACAATCATCGATAAATAGGCCTTCATATTGTAAGGCTTCTTTTGTCATAAAACCTGATGCGTCAACTGGACATAATACTTCTAAATTATTCGCTTGTCCTATGATAAAGTCATCTTCACCATGTCCTGGTGCTGTATGCACTAACCCAGTTCCAGATTCAATCGTAACGTGATGACCACTAACGATTGAACTAACTCTATCATATAGGGGATGTTTATAGGTTAACCCAAGAAGTTCAATCCCACTAACTGTACGAATAATTTCAACTGATTCAAAGTTTAATGTATCAATTAAAGTTTGTTTTAAAGCCTCAGCAAAAACATAGATTTCATTGTTTACTCTTGCAAAGACGTAATTGAGTTGTTCATTGACTGCAACCGCTAAATTTGCAGGAATGGTCCATGGGGTTGTTGTCCAAATTAAGAAAGAAAAATCTTCCTTAAAATCTCCTTTATTTACAGCATCAAATTTCACATAAATTGATGGTGATTTTTTATCTTGATATTCAATCTCAGCCTCAGCTAAAGCAGTCTCAGATGATGGCGACCAAAAAACAGGTTTTAATCCTTTGAAAATTAAATCTTTTTCAACCATAGTAGCAAACACTTTTAGCTGACTAGATTCATATTTCTTATCCAAAGTAATATACGGATTATCCCACTCACCTAAAATACCTAAACGTTTAAATTGTTCACGTTGGCGATCTACTTGACGTAAAGCATAATCTTCACATTTTTCTCTAAATTCAACGAGTGAAAGTTTTTTACGATCGACTTTTTCTTTATTAGTTAAAGCTGATTCAATCGGTAAACCATGTGTATCCCAACCTGGTACATAGCGAGTATATAGTCCGCGCATGTTTTTATCACGTACGATAATGTCTTTTAAGACTTTATTTAATGCATGTCCGATATGAATATCGCCGTTTGCATAAGGTGGCCCATCGGGTAATACAAATGCTTTATTATCTTTATTTTTGTTTAAACGTGCGTCATAAATATTTTCCTGATTCCAAAATGCAATACGATGGGGTTCGTTTTGACCTAAATTTCCTCTCATAGGAAAATCTGTTTTTGGCATTAATAATGTGTCTTTGTAATCTTTCATACAGTCACACTCCTTTTTTAAAATAAAAAAATCGCCCTTAAAAAGGACGAATTAAAATCCGCGGTACCACCTTAGTTCTAGTTTCCTAGCGCTTAAAGTCTTTAACGCAGACATACGGATAATCTTTGCAATTACCATCTCAACGGTGATATTTTAAAATGATTATTCCAAGTTCTCAGCTTCCTTGGTCTCTGTTAATAATCGGGTTATTTAAAACGTGTCCGTATCATCGATTTCTTTGTAATTATACCAAATTTTACTTTTTTTTCAAGTATTAAAACTTTCTTTCATTATCTTTATAAAACAAGGTATTCCCATCTTTTCTACTTAAAGTTTCAGGAATATCAAAAGATAATTTATCTAAACGGCTTAAAGTATAGATAACTGATGTTTTTAAAAACTCATTCTCATCTTTTAAAGCTTCTTCTAGTTCTTCTAAAGTAATCGTTTCTGTTTCTATAAATGATTTTGTTTTATCAATCATATAGTAGATTGAGTAAGGATTATTTTTAACGTATTCTTGTGTTTCAGCTTGCAAGGTATCAACTTCTTTACCTAAATCTTCAAACTTTTCATTAAATGCTTCTTTCTCATAATCAAACATCACAAGCATGACATCAATCAGTTTTTGTGAAAATCTCATTTGGGGTTGCTGTTGAATTGCATTTCCAAATTTGTTTTGAAGGGTATCGTTTAGTTCATTGGCCTTTACTAAGTCTCCTGCAAAAATATATGCCATTACAAGGTTTTGTAATTTAGCCCCTTGTAAGAGTTTACGCCCTCTTGCTGATCTTTTATATAGTGATTCAACTTGTTCTAAATAGCCTTCACCATCAGCATAAACATAAAGTAATTGATGCATATAGCGGTACATATTATTCGCAACACGCTTCATGGTAAAGTTCATCACAAATACAAAGATAAGCGCAACAACTAATATCATTCCTGTAGAGGCTTCATGTACTGTAACTAAGTAATACGTTATTCCAAATAGGATAACCATCCCAATAAAAAATATAATTCGGTTTATTTTAAAATCTAATAACATAATCTCCAGCCTTTCTATAGTGAATTAATAAACATGCCAAATGCTTGTAGTCCGAATCCATAAATAACAAACCCAACAATTGGGGTAAAATCCATATATCCGATAACGATTATTCCTCTAAACAATCTTAAATAAGGATCTGCTATTTGATGGAGATAAAAATAAAATTTACTTTGTCTAATCTCTGGAATCCAACTTAATAAAACATAAGCAATGAGGACATAAAAATAGATTCTCAAGATATAGTATAAAATACTCAGTGCTATAGCCATAATTTACTCCTTATATTTCGCAATAAATTTACGTAATGTTTTATCTTTTATATCATCTTTAGTCGCAAACACAAAGATTTTTTCACGGATTAGTTCAACTTCTCCATCAAGGGCATATATAACACCACTTAAAAAGATAATTACGCGATTGCTTTCAATCACATTATAATCTTCAAAGTTAACAATAACTGGTTTTCTTAACATTAGCATGTTAGCAAGGTCAAATACATCGACCTCATCTGTCATTTTAATAAACTCTGTACGATCATAAGCCGGTTTAAGTTTTTTTCCCATTACGAACCCTCCGATAATAATATTCGACCTAATCTTAACACGGTCGCCCCAACTTCTAAAGCAATTTGATAATCTGAAGACATGCCTATGGATAATCCATTGATATCTTTATATTTATTATTAAGTGTATCTCTTAAATCTTTTAACTTTGTGAACTGTTTTTTTATTAAAGCATGATCAGATGTCTCAGCAGCCATACCCATTAGCCCGATAACTTTAATTTTTTTAAAATCTTTGATAGAATCTACAAAGCTTTCGACTGCATGACTATCTAGGCCGTGTTTAGATGTTTCGTCCGAAATATTTACTTGAATATAACAGGGTAACACTTTTTCACGTCTTTTTTCGATTTCTTCTGCTAGTTTATACCGATCAAGTGAATGAAGGGTATCGATATCGTTAATGACTTTTTTAACTTTTTTTGTTTGTAAGGTGCCTATAAAATGCCATTTAATTGGATAATCTTTTAAAAATAATTGCTTTTCTAAAATCGCTTCTACTCTATTTTCACCAAAATGGTAAAAATCATTATCTAAAAACGGTTTAAAATCAGCAAATGTTTCTAAATATTTACTTGCCATGACAATGTGAACATTAGGATAACTTGCCTGGATGGCTTCTATGAGTTTTTTATTCACGTCGTTGCCTCCTGTTCATATAAGTGAAAATCGCAGTCATAATGAGTAAAATGATGCTTAAAAGCCATTCTAAAGAGGTGCTTCTATCTTTAAAAACAATAAACACCACTATGATGGTTAATACACTGACTAGATAAATTAAATTATACACCATTTTCACATCTATCACCAAAATAATTATATCATAAAATAAGAAAGTATGAATGTTCATACTTTCTTTATCCCTTTATTTAAAGCGAGATTTTAACCAAGAAGGAATGTTTGTTTTGTTTGGTTCATCTTCAACTTCTACTTCTTTAGGTTTCCCTTTATCTTTTTTCTTTTTCTTTTTAGCAGCTTTTTTCTCTGCAGCGCTAAGATCGTCATCATCTTCATCGTCTAAATCAGGTGCATCGGTTGGTCGAACGTAATCGTTAGCTCCTAATGTTTCTAATTCGATTTTACGGTTTTCATCAAATCCAGCTGCAATAACTGTCACAATAACTTCGTTATCTAAATCTTGGTTGATGGTCGTTCCGTAGATGACATTAATTTCAGTTGAACTAGCAGCTTGGATGGCTTCAATGGCTTCAGTAATTTCCCATAAAGCAATATTCGGTCCACTAGTGACATTGACAATCGCATCAGTTGCTCCGTCTATGTGGGCATCAAGTAATGGGGAATGAATCGCTTTTTTAGCCGCTTCAACCGCACGGTTTTCACCGTCTGATATTCCAATACCCATTAATGCGGTTCCTTTATCTTTTAAAACAGTTTTAACATCAGCAAAATCTAAATTAATAAGCCCTGGTACTGTGATGACTTCAGCAATTCCTTGAACCCCTTGTCTTAAAACATTATCAGCTTCTCTAAATGCTTCAAGCATTGAAGTATTTCGATCTGTTACATAGAGTAAACGGTCATTAGGGACGATGATTAGTGTATCAACATAAGGCTTTAAAGCATCTAAGCCTTCTAAAGCCGTTGCGACACGTCTTCTACCTTCAAATTTAAACGGTTTAGTAACAATACCTACTGTTAAACAACCCATCTCTCTAGAAACTTTTGCGATTACAGGGGCTGCACCAGTCCCAGTTCCACCACCCATACCAGCAGTGATAAAGACCATATCTGTATCCTTTAATAATTCACGTAATTCATCTTCTGATTCTAAGGCTGCGCGTCTTCCAACTTCTGGGTCTGCCCCAGCCCCTAGTCCACGTGTTAAAAGCTTACCAATTTGTAAGCGTACATTTGCTTTTGATTGTCTTAAGACTTGTGCATCCGTATTCACGGCCACAAACTCTACCCCTTGAACTTCATTTTCAATCATGCGGTTGACAGCGTTTCCTCCGCCACCACCTACACCGATTACTTTTATAGAGGGTTTCTGACTAAAATGATCATTTTGTTCAAACATAGTATGACCTCCAATAAATCTTTAAGCCTATTATAACGTATTTAATGCGATATTAAAACTAGTTTATATAACTTATTTCGTATAGAAACGTTTAAAAAAGTCATTTTTGTAATCAATTAACCTGTCTTCTTTAATTGCTTCACGAATTTCTTTCATTAATCTCTTTAAAAAATAGAGGTTGTGATAACTTACTAAGCGTTGTCCTAACATCTCTTCGGCTTTAAATAAATGTCTAAGATAACTGCGGGTATAAGTCGTACATACTTTACAATCACATCCCGAATCAAGCGGCCCATAATCTTTTTCAAACTTAGCTGCTTTAATGGTTATTCTGCCTTCATGAGTATAAGCACTTCCATGTCTTGCAAGACGGGTTGGGTTGACACAATCAAACATATCAATTTTTCTAATAACACCTTCAATTAAATCATCAGGTGTCCCAACACCCATTAAATAATGCGGTAAATCAACAGGTAAGTCATCTTTAATCGCGTCTAAAACTTTATACATTTCTTCTTTGGTTTCTCCGACACTTAAACCGCCAATTGCAATGCCATCAAAACCGATTTTTAGTGTTTCTTTTAAAGAGTGTAACCTTAAATCAATGTAAGGCCCCCCTTGGATAATACCAAATAAACTTTGATCTTTTAATTGATGTGTATCTTTTCCTCTTTGTGCCCAGCGTAAAGTACGCTCAACTGAGGCTTTCATATATTCATGACTCGCATCAAACGGAGGACATTCATCAAAACTCATAATGATATCTGCACCAAGTTTTTCCTGAATTTGAATGCTTTTCTCAGGAGATAAAAATAATCTTTCGCCACTTTTATGATGTCTAAAATGGACGCCTTCTTCTGTGATTTTTCGCATTTCACTTAAGCTAAATACTTGATAACCACCACTATCTGTGAGTAAGGCTTTATCCCATTTCATAAACCCGCGAATTCCGCCATGCGCTTCAACAATAGCTTCACCTGGTTGCAACCATAAGTGATAAGTATTCCCTAAAATTAAGCCATCACTGGCTTCGTTTACTTCACTAACATCTAGTGTTTTAACGGTAGCTTGTGTTCCAACTGGCATAAATATTGGCGTTTCAAAAGATCCGTGAGGTGTATGCAATATGCCATATCTTGCCCCACTTTGTTTGCACGTATGAATTAGTTCATAAGTTATTTTCATGTTTATTCACTCTTTTCTAATTGTCTAAACGCATTAGAGACCATTAAATTAATACGGTTCAGTTGATTAATTTTCGAGGCACTAGTATCGTAATCTATTGCGACGATATTACTTTCTGGATAATATTTTTTAAGTTTTTTAATCATGCCTTTACCTGCAATATGATTAGGCAAACAACCAAATGGCTGTGTACAAACAATATTTGGAGCCCCGTGTTCGATTAAATCAATCATTTCAGCGGTTAATAGCCAGCCCTCACCCGTATGAGTCCCAACATCAATAAATCCAGCTACCAAGTTCCTTAAATCTTTATATGGAATCCCTGGAAAATACCCAGCCTTATGCATGAGTTTTCTTAGTTTTTGTCTGCGTAATTCAATATACCAAATAATGATTTTTAACGCAAGACGTTCTTTTTTAGGTCCACCATAGCGCTTAATGTCATGCGCTCTTGAATCAAAACTGTATATGAAGAAATCATAGATTGGTGGTGTAACGACTTCACAGCCTTCGTTTTCTAATGTTGCTTCTAAATGATTATTTCCAAGTGGTGAATATTTAACATAAATTTCGCCTACAATGCCCACTTTAGGCTTTTTCTTAGTTTTATCCGTAGGAATTTGACTAAATTGTTTAATCATGTTTTTACATACTTTCTTATGCATTTTCCATGAGAATACTAAACTATGTTGAAAATATTCTTTTAATGTTTCGTTAATTTCTAGCATCAACTGATTAGTTTGTCCTTTGTTAACTTCATAAGGACGGATTTGATTGACAAGTGCCATCATTAAATCACCAAACAACATGGCATCATGAAGTTTATGTAGCAATCTTGGTGTCATTTTAAATCCAGGATTTTTTTCAAATCCATTGGCATTTAAAGAAATCACTGGAACATAAGGAAATCCAGCTTTAATCAATGCTTTTCTTAAAATCGCTATATAATTACTTGCACGACATCCGCCACCAGTTTGCGTAATAATTAAAGCCACTTTATGGGCATCTAATCCTTTTTTCTTTAACGCATCAATAAATTGCCCAACGACTAACATTGCTGGGACACAAATATCGTTATGGGCATACTTCATCCCCTCATGAATCAAATCATAATCAGCTGTTCTTAAAAGCTCTGCCTTGTACCCTTCGCTTGTAAATGCATTCACGAAATGTTCAAAGTGATAAGGCGCCATTTGAGGAACTAGTATGGTATATTCTTTACGCATTTCTTCTGTGAAGAGTAATCGGTCATCCTGATAAACTAATTGTGTCATAATCAACCCCTCCTCATCGTTGAAAGAAGGCTTCTTAAACGTATGTTTACAGCCCCTAAATTCGATATCTCATCAATTTTTATTTGGGTATATAGTTTATGATTATCTTCTAAAATTTGCTTTACCTCATCTGTGGTGATTGCATCAAGACCACATCCAAAAGACACAAGTTGAACTAAGTTCATATCTTCTTGCATAGCCACATAACGCGCGGTATCATAAAGTCTTGTGTGATATGTCCATTGGTTTAGTACTTTTACATCTTTTTTTACTGCAAGATGATTGAGAGCGTCTTCACTTAAGACAACAACATTTAAGCTGCGGATCATTTTTGGAATCCCGTGATTAATTTCAGGGTCTATGTGATATGGTCTTCCTGCTAAAACAATCATATTGAGTGCGTGTTTACGTGCAAATCTAATCGCACGTTCTCCTTCTTTTTGAACGTCAGTTCTAAAATCAAAATAACTTATCATGCCTTTATTAAAAGCTTTTTTCAAGATTTTTTTATTAGTGTTTATGTGCGGAGATAATAATTTGTATATGGTATCAACGAATTTTTGCTCATGGTTTAATGTTAAATAAGGTTGTAAAAATTTAGACATATCTAAATGATCCATATTTGCATTAATCACTTCTGGATAATGCGCAACAATTGGACAATTATAATGGTTGTCTGCATAATCTTTTTCTAAAAAGTTAAAAGGGATATTTGGATAAAATATAAAATCTACTTCTTTTTCAAATAATGATTCCATATGCCCATGGACAAGTTTTGCAGGATAACAGATGGTATCACTTGGAATGGTGTCTTGCCCTTTTTCATATAACGCTTTATTTGAACGCTCACTTAAGACGACTTTAATATTTAAAGCCTCAAAAAATGGTTGCCAAAAAGGCATGTTTTCATACATATTTAAAACAAGTGGAATCCCAACGGTTTTTTGATAATTGGTTTGTCCATTAGATTGATAAGACAAGATTCTGTCATACTTATACAAATATAAGTTAGGTACATCATCATAACTTACACTAATTCCTGCACCTTTTTCACAACGATTCCCGCTAATATAACGTTTACCATCATTAAATATATTGATGGTTAAGGCACATAAATTTAAACATTTATGACAGGTTGCACGTTTACTTGCAAATGTAAATGTTTCAAGTGCTGCTTTATCTAAAAGCGTCGTCCCGCTATCTACATGGTTATTTTTAGCAATTAATGCAGCGCCAAACGCACCCATTAATCCTGCGATATTTGGTCTTGTAACTTCTATATTTGTTTCTTGTTCAAAAGCACGTAACACCGCATCGTTTTTAAAAGTACCGCCTTGAACGATAATATTTTTTCCATATTCTTCTTCAACATCGTGTGCACGGATAACTTTATATAAAGCATTTTTTACAACACTTACAGCAAGTCCTGCACTAATGTCTTTTGAACTTGCAGCCTCAGATTGGGCTTGTTTAACACTTGAGTTCATAAATACCGTACATCTTGAGCCTAAATCTACAGGTTGTTTTGCGGCAACAGCCATATCAGCGAATGTTTGGACGTCATGACCAAGTGATTCTGCAAAGGTTTCAATAAAACTACCACAACCACTACTGCATGCTTCATTAAGCACAATAGAGGTTATAACATTGTTTTCTATTTTAAAGCATTTCATATCTTGTCCGCCGATATCAATGACAAAGGAAACATCTTTATTAAAATATTTCGCAGCCTCATAATGACAGATGGTTTCTACTTCACCACCATCTAAATGAAATGCATGTTGAATGAGGGCCTCACCATAACCAGTTGAATAGGCATGTTGAATCAAAATGCCATCATGGAGTTGGTCATACATGTGAATGAGGGCACTTTTTACCATTGCAACAGGATTCCCTTTATTGTGTGAATAATAGTGATACAAGATTTCATTGTTTTCTGATAAGAGCACTAACTTTGTTGTTGTACTGCCTGCATCAATCCCTAAATACGCATTTCCGTGATAAGATAAAGGATCAATAGAATCAATACGCGCTTTATCATGACGCGCTTTAAACAGTTTATAATCTTGTTCGTTTTCAAATAAAGGTTTCATTGTTTTACGCAAATTTTCTTTAAACTGTTTACGGTAATCAAGCACCGCACTACGTACTTCTTCTATAGTAAGTAACTCGCCTTTTGCTTCTAAGGCTGCACCGTATGCAACAAAGACTTCTCCATCTTTTGGAATAAAGACATCTTTTAAATCTAAAAACTCAATAAATCGTTTTCTAAGTTCACTTGAAAAAGTAAGGGGTCCACCTAAAAAAGCGACTTTTCCTTTGATTTTTCTCCCTTGTGATAACCCAGCAATCGTCTGATTGACAATGGCTTGATAAATGGATGCAGATATATCTTCTTTTCTTGCTCCTTGATTAAGTAAGGGTTGAATATCGGTTTTAGCAAATACCCCACAACGGGAGGCAATATCATAAAGTTTTTCATAATCTTTTGCATAAGCATTAATGCCCGCTGCATCCGTATCAAGTAGTGAAGCCATTTGATCAATAAAGGCTCCAGTACCACCCGCACACGTACCGTTCATACGTTGTTCAATGTTTAGTCCATCAAAAAAGATGATCTTAGCATCCTCTCCACCAAGTTCAATACACACATCAATATCCTCAATATGATGTTTTAATGCGGTGGTTGCACTAATCACTTCTTGCGTGAACTGTACGCCAATATACTTAGCTAATCTTAGTCCTGCACTACCTGTGAAGTTAAAATGTGCTTTTTGATTACCAATTTCATCTTTTAACGTATCTAAAAGTGTGTTTAAAGACTTAGACACACTACTTAAGTGACGTTTATATAATTTAAAAATCATTTTATCATTTTGATCTATTACAACAACCTTTATCGTTGTACTCCCTACATCTATCCCTATGCGTAAACTCATATTGTCACCTATCTCCCTGCACTTTACCAATTGATTTCTTAACTATTATATATTAAAACAGGTAAAATTACTATATACATAAAACGTTTTCTAAACAAAGATGAAAGAATATAAACTCTGTTAGAATTAATTCTTTTTTACATAAAAATTAATTTTATTAATGTTGAAATTAATTTATTTAACTTTTTGCTTGACTTTTTTATTGACACTATTTAAAATAAGGGTATCAAAGTGATAACGTATATGAGGTGATAACATGAATCAACTCCAAGTGTGCGAAAAGGTCTATAATGGCGAATTAAGCGCATCACAAGCACACGAACTACTCGTTCCTAAGATAAATACTAAATTACTTAAGCGTGCGCGTTTTATTAAAATGCGTATCCATCTACCGAATGAGTCAAGAAAATTAAACACATTTTTAAAAATATTGTTCGCTTTACCCATACCTCTTTTTATCGCAAGATGGGGATTAAATATTGCAGGTAAGAAGGCTGGTTCTCATCATGGTAAACATGAATTCACAGATGAAATCTCACTCGATGAAATCAAAGCACTACTAAAATATGCTAAAGGGACTAGAATTAAAGTCGAATCAAACGATGCCGTTATTCGTATTATAATAAAATAAAAAAGGAGAATGCTATTATGCAAAGACATGTCATTGGCGAATGCCCTATTTGTAAACATGATTTGTTTGTTACTAAACTTGAATGCACCAATTGTCACACAGAAATTAGTGGACAGTTCCAACTATCTAAATTTAACTATTTATCTAAAGAACACTTATACTTTATTGAATTATTTATTAAAAATAAAGGGAGTATTAAGCAATTAGAAAAAGAGTTAAACATCTCATATCCAACGGTTAAAAAAATGCTTGATGAAGTCATCATTAGTTTAGGTTATACCGTGGTTGATGATGAAGAAAACAATCCAAAGAAAGACGAGATTTTACAGCAACTTGCAGATGGTAAGATTACTTCTGAAGAAGCTCTAAAATTATTGAAGTAGGTGAATATTATGAGTCAAGAAAAACTTAAAATATTAGAAATGATTGGCAGTAAGATCATTACCCCATCTGAAGGGGCTGAACTTTTAAAAGCAATTGACAGCGATTCTAAAGGTCATATCAAAATCGCTAAAAAAGAAGCGTTTAAAATGTTTAAAGTGCGTATATTAAGTGCCGATGGAGATAAAGTAAATGTCCAAATTCCGCTTGAGTTTGCTAAAGTCGCTTTAAAAAGTGGCGGTAGAAAAGGCGGGTTCATGAAGTTTGATAAATTAAATGAGATGGATGTTGATATCGACTTTGATATGATACTTGATATGATCGAACGTGGAACCCTTGGTAAAATCGTTGACATTGAAAGTGGCGACGGCGATAAAGTTGAAATCGTTATCGAATAACAATGATTAATTTACTAAAAAACAGGAATTTTACATTACTTTTTACGGGAAATTTCGTTTCTCGTATTGGGAGTACATTTTACAATTTTGCAGTAGGATGGTTTATTTTAACCCTTACTGCATCTCCTTTAAAAATGGCAATTTATATCGCATTAGGGGCTATTATTGAACTCATTGTTTCCCCTTTAGGTGGCGTGTTAGCAGACCGTTTAAATAAGGTGCGAACCCTCTACATCACAGATTATATTCGAGGGATCACAGTTATATGCGGTGGCTTATTCATTTTTATGTTTAATCAAGAAACTTATCTGTTATTATTACTTTACATTATCACCATCATTCTAGCACTAAACAATGCGCTTTTCTTTCCAGCAGCAAGTGCTTTAATGCCTGAGGTTGTAGAAGATAGCGAGCTCAATCAAGCGAATGCTTTCTTTAGTTTAATTGGCAGTGTTCAAACCATTATTGGTGTATTGCTTGCTGGATTATTTTATACATTACTTGGCATTGAATGGATATTTATTATTAACGGAATAAGTTTCATAATTAGTGCTTTTAGTGAAATGTTTATTCGTACGCATTATAAAAAACCTACGGGTCAAATAAACGCAAACTCAGTAAAAACAGACTTTTTAGAAGGTCTTGCTTATATGAAAAACAAAACAGGACTTCTTCAGTTTATGTTTGCGGCACTATTTATTAATTTTGCATCAGCGCCTATATTTGCTAATGCACTGCCTTATTTATTCAACTTAGAACTCAATAAAACCCCCATGCATTTATCGGTTGTCCATATAATATTTTCAACAGGGATGATCCTCGGTGGGGTACTGGTTGGTTCATTAGGCAATAAGGTCGCGATTAAAACTTCCATTAAACACGGTATG
Source organism: Liberiplasma polymorphum (assembly GCF_043951795.1). NCBI lineage: Bacteria > Bacillati > Mycoplasmatota > Mollicutes > Liberiplasmatales > Liberiplasmataceae > Liberiplasma > Liberiplasma polymorphum. Next base: position 19,791 of record NZ_JBIOAG010000010.1, read on the forward strand.
ATGATTACTGGTATCGGTTTATTAACGGTTAGTTTACTATTGCATTTAGTATCATCTAGTTGGATGAGTTATCCTATGTTTATGAGTATATTTTTACCTGTTTTCTTTTTAAGCGCTGTAGGCAATATGTGGTTAAACATTCCATTTAGCACAGGGATTGTAAGATCTGTTGAACCTTATGTAAGAGGTCGTGTATTATCGATTATGGGCACACTAAGTGCTGGTTTAATGCCAATATCGTATATTCTAGCGGGGATGATTTTAGAATACAGTGGTCTATCTATGTTAGTGTTACTCGTCTGTATTGTTGGGGCTATTCCCTTCTATATCATGATTAAGGGTAAACGTGTAAACTTATTACTTGAATCTTTATAAAATAAAAGTGTGAATTTTAATTAAAACTCACACTTTTTTTATTAAATTAGTTAGAAACATCGCATCACCAAATGAAAAAAATCGATACTTGTTTTCAATGGCATACTGATAGGCATTAAAGATAATGGTTTTGCTTGAAAAAGCTGATACAAGCATTAATAACGTTGATTCAGGTAAATGAAAGTTTGTTAATAAACTATCTACAATTTTAAACTCAAAGCCTGGATATATAAACAAATCACTAAACCCGCTTTGTGCCTGAATAACCCCTTTTTGTGTTGCCACAGTTTCAAGGGTTCTAAGTGAAGTCGTCCCCACTGCAATCACGCGGCGGTTAGTTTTTTTTGCTTGATTAATTTTTAAAGCCGCCTCTTCGGTTACAGTATAGTATTCTTCATGCATTTTATGGGTTTTTACATCTTCTACGGTTACCGGTCTAAAGGTTCCAAGCCCTACATGTAACGTTACATAAACGATTTCAATCCCTTTATTTTGTAGGTGCGTTAAATAATCGGTTGTGAAATGAAGTCCTGCAGTTGGTGCAGCCGCACTTCCTTTATGTTTTCTATAAACCGTTTGGTAACGCTCTTTTTCAACGAGTCTTTCATGAATATAAGGCGGTAAAGGCATTTCACCTAAGCGGTCTAATATTTCATAAAACACACCTTCATAGTGCATTTTAAACCGTCTTAATCCTTCTTCTTTGACTTCAACACATTCAGCAACAATATCATCGTTTCCAAATGTGATTTTTGTTCCTACTTTTATTTTTTTTGACTTTTTGACCAAACATTCCCAGCTGTCATCACTTTCTTGTTTTAAAAGCAATATCTCAATGACCGCTGAAGTATCTGTTTTTTTACCAATAAGTCTTGCAGGTAAAACCGCTGTATCATTTAAAACCAATACATCGCCTTTAACTAAATAATCTTCTAAATGCTTAAATCCAGTGTCAATTAAAGTCCCTTCAGTTTTATCAACTACAAGTAAACGAGAATCGGTTCTATTTTTTAATGGACTTTGAGCAACTAATTCTTCTGGTAATTTATAACTAAAATCTTTTAACTTCATTAAAACAAACCACCTTGATACGGTATTTTTAAATGTTTGTACGCTTTATCTGTAGCCACTCTTCCTCTAGGAGTACGTTTAATAAACCCAAGTTTCAATAAGAAAGGCTCATAAACATCTTCGATGGTTGTGACTTCTTCTGCAATCGACGAGGCTAAACTCTCAACCCCAACAGGGCCCCCATTAAATTTTTCAATTAAACCACGTAAATAATCATAGTCTTTTTGATCGAGTCCTAATGGGTCTATGCCTAGTTTATCTAAAGCCATTTTGGTAATATCTATACTAATGATACCATCATTTAATACATCTGCGAAATCACGAATACGTCTGAATAGTCGGTTTGTAATACGTGGTGTTCCGCGGCTTCTTCTAGCGATTTCAATAATACTTTCATCAGCAATATCAGCCTCATATATACGTGCGGTACGAGAACATATTTTTTCAAGTGCATCTTGGTCATAATATTCTAATTTATGGACAACACCAAAACGATCTCTTAAAGGCGCTGTTAAATCTCCAAAACGCGTTGTAGCACCAATTAAAGTAAACGGTGGTAAATCCACACGAATTGAACGACTTGTTTCGTCTTTACCAACAATTAAATCAATGGCAAAATCTTCCATTGCAGGATATAGCACTTCTTCAACAACTCTAGGTAAACGATGAATTTCATCAATAAATAAAATGTCACCAGGTTCTAAACTCGTAAGTAATACGGCTAAATCACCACTTTTTTCAATACTCGGCCCACTCGTTACTTTAATCGCAACACCAATTTCATTCGCAACTATGTTAGCTAGTGTGGTTTTGCCAAGCCCTGGTGGGCCGTATAATAAGACGTGATCTAAAGATTCATTACGACTTTTTGCGGCACGAATAAAAATGTCCATCATCTCTTTAACATGGTCTTGTCCAATGTATTCACTTAGCGTTTTAGGTCTTAAACTAAGCGTTTCAATATCTTCACCTAATCGCTCACTCGATACTAATCGTTCACTCATACTAACACCTCAGTTAAAATTATACACGAAAGTGTACCATTTACAACAGAAAACCCTTATTTATCATGTCTTCTTTGATTGTCTAAATAAATATTCTATGGTAAAATAAATCTAACGTAAATTACACAAAAGGAGGAATATGATGCTAAAAACTTTATTCAAGTCGAAAGCCCCACAAGATAAAGCCCGTTATGAAATCGAAAAATCGATAAATCAAGACATAAATAAAGAATATCAAAATATCGAAAAATTGAATAAACGCTATGACGAAATCACGACCCTTGCAGAAAAACAATACGAATCTCAAGAACGTCAATTCGTCAAAGACAAAAGTGCATTAGAAGCCTCTTTTGACCGTAAAAGAAACGAGTTAAAAATTACTCAGGAATCTGAAAAAAAACAGGCTTTAGACAATTTAACTCATTCTAAAAAAACATTAAAAGAACAATTAGAAGCACTGAAACTAGATCACAAGAAATCAATCATCATGTTAGAAAATGATCTTGAAACACTCAAGCAAGAAAAAGAGCTCACTTTAAAAGAAATTGAAAGAAAATATTTGTCTAATACTTCTATTTATGAAGATAAGCTTCAACTATTTAAAAAGAATCTCTCCAAAAATCAAGAAGAAACTAAAAATAAATTCGAACAAACCATTAAAACCTTAGAAGATTCTCTTGAAGCTTTAAAAAGTGAAGGGTTTGAACAACATAAATTATTTGAGACCAACTTAGAAGCTTATCAAAAGATAGTATCTCAAGCCTTTGTAAAAGGATCAAATAATTTAGATAATTACGAAAAAGATTTTCTCCATAAAATGAATCAGTTTAGAAAAGAGTTAAACGTTCAGCTTAAAAATGTCGACTCACTCTTATCTAAAACACGTAGCCAAATTGAAGCACCATTTTTTACGTTTGGTAAACATCTACAACAATTTTCAACGACAATTAAAGGGCATACTAGTGATACTTTAACTGCCATTGAACAAGATTTCATTTTTGAGTCTGCACGTACTGAGAAGGCACTAGCCCCTAAAAAAGACCAAGATCCACTCGATGCTAAACAAATTAAAGACATTAAGGCACGTTTAAAACTTGCAGAATTAAGAAAAAACACCCTAATCGAACAATTAAACGCCATCGAGCGATTCTTAGATGAAGAAGTTAAATATTTAGAGTCTTCACTAGATTTTGAAAAAACGAGTTTAACCAAAATTTTTAACGATTATGAAACCTTAATAAAAGAGCAACACAATGCTATTAAGGATATTTTTTCTACAATCGAAAACTATATATCTCTAACAACCAAACAACTCTCTGAAACAGAAACAGCCACTTTATTTGCTAATAAAATGGCTGCGGTAAAATTATTAGTTAAAGAAGTCTTTGATGGTATAAAAGCCTTTGAAATCGAACGACTTAAAGCCCATATCAACTTTACAAAAAATACCCTACCTTTAATTCAAGAACTTGATGACATAACGATTTATTTAGATACTGTAGAACCCTTAAAAGAAATCGAAATCAGTAGACAAAAAATAAAAATTGAACAAGAAGATGCTTCAATTAAACTAGAAATTCAAGATGCCAACCTGACTTTCGAACTCACTAAAAAAATCATTGATCACGAGCTTAGATTAGAAGAACAAACGTATTTAAATGATATGACTTACGCTAAAGAAGAGCAAAATTATCAAGATTTATTAAGTCAACACCAATATAACTTAAATAAAATAGATATCGAAGAAAAAAGCGCCTATTCAGACGCTGTTTTCGCGTTAAGAGAAAATCACTTTAATCGTGATATAGAACTTACAAAAGCACGACAAGAACTTGAAAAAGAAAAACTTCAAATAGAAAAAAATATTAAATTACTAACAATGTCTAAAGATTATCAACTAAGCTTGATTGATTTAGAACGCGAAACTGAAGAAGCTACCGTACAACACACCTATGAAATCGAGCAATTAAAATTATCCCTTAACTTAATGCTCGAAAAGAAACGCAAATTAGAAGAACGCTTTAAACTAAATACAAATCAAGAAATTGAGCGTTTTAAAGAAAAACAAGATGAACAAATTAAGGAAACCGAATCCCTTCTTAAAATCGCTAAAAAAAATCATCAAGAAAAAATTGCATTTATCAACCGAGCACTAGAAAAAGAAACCGAACAACCCTTAAAACACATTAAAGAAATTAAGCAATTAGTTTTACATAGAGTTACATTATTAAAAGATAGTTTAAACTACGTTCAAGGCCCTTTACTAGATGTTGATAAAGCCATATCTAATCCTGAATCATCCTTTAAACTCCTGCTACCAATCGTTGGCACACCGTTTATTAAAACATTTGAGCAATATGTTAAGCAATCGTATGAAGTATATAAAGAAAGTTTAACCTTCATACATGAGATAAAACTTAAACAGTATGCAACTGAAATTGCATCAGAACGTAAACGTCAGCAACTCATTCAAAAAGAAAATAGCGATTATGAAAAAATAATTCAAAAAGCTGACAAAGATGCTGATGCATTAAAACAAGTTGCGTTAGAGCGTATCCAAAACGCTAAAACGCTTATTCAAAATGAAAAGAATGCAACTTTACAAAGTATTCGCGTGATTATTAAACCCCTTTGCGAGTTATTACTAGAACGTGCAAATACTTTAACTAAGCAAATAAGCACTTCAATAAAAGCATTGTTTGCGGCTTTATATCAAAATGATGAAACATTAATTAATCGTGCGAAAGAAAATCATCAAAAAGCTTATGAGCAAGAAGTAAAACGTTATGAAAATGAAATTAAACCCTATGAAAATAAAACACAAACTTATAAAGAAAGTTATGAAAAGTCTGTAAAAGAATTTAAAGAACAATTATCAATAGCCAATCAAAAAGATTTAGAGTCTATAGAAAAAGAAATCGCCTTAATAAGAGAAAATATTCAGTCACACATGGAACAAAAAAATCATTACTTAGAACGTTTTAAAGATAAAGAAAAACAAGTTGAATATGAATATAAAGAAGCAAAAGTGTTGATTGATCAAGAATTTGAACAATCACAAACACAACTTGAAGCCCAAACCAAACAAAAAGTTCAAAAACTGCTTTCTCGTTTAGATGATGCAAAAAATATTCTAAACTACGAACAAAAAATGCATCAAAATGAGATTGAACATTTAGAAAATTTAAAACAAGAAGCCTTCAGTCAACATGAAATGAATTACGAAGCACAAAGCCGTGTGCTTCAAAGTCATATTGATAAACTAAAAAGTACTAAAGAAGGTCGATTAAAAGAATCTCAATTAAATCTTGATAAACGAAACACAGAACTTGAAGAACTGGTTTTATCTAGTTTACCAAGACTTGATCAGTTTATTGAAGAAGCCTCAAGAAAAGTCGATCAAGAAGCCAGCTTAAAACGTCAACAGTTTAATCACATTCTTGATCAATTACGTACTCAAGAAGCTACGCTTAACGCAGTCATATCTGATGCGATAAAGCAATTAGAATTATCGCTTGTTCAAGCCCGTTCAAGTTATGATCATTCTGATACATTTAAAACTCAAGATGCTTTATCATTAGTTGAACCGATCGTATCAAATACTAAATCCTTTGTTCAAAAATTAATTGACAAAACAATTGAGGATATCATTCACCGAGACTAAGAAAGGTTGATCTTGATGGCAAAAAACAAATATGAAATTGCAACCCTTTCAAAAGTGAATAAAGATCTTGCTTTGCTAATTGATGAGGATTTACAAAAGGAATCCGAACTCCTACAAAAACTCATCAAAGAGGTTTATGAAGCCAATCAAAAAGTTAAAGAAAGTCATATAAAGCGTGTACAAGAAACACAAGATCGTCTAAAAATAATTAACGCTGCAATTGATTCTTTAAAACAAGATATCGATCAAAAAGATCAAGAAACTACGATTGAGCAGTTTAATTACCTCTTACAATCAAAAGATCAAATATTTGATGCATTAAACACAATGCGTCTTTTTGACAGTCGTTATCACATTGATCATCCTGTTCAAACCCATTTAACAATTTTAAAAAACCGCATTATTGATATCATCACAGAAGAAAAAACGCATGAAGATCAACTCAGTGATTCTTATTTCATTCCGCTTAAAGATACCCTTATGACTTGGGTTGAGCGATTATTTTATAATAATCAAGTCATGCTTGAAAAAGTCTTTTTATCTGATGAAGCTGAACTCGAGAAAAAACTATCTGGTTATTACAATCAAGACGATACCATTCAATCACTCTTTGAACAACTTCATAGTGCATTTAAGGAGTTAACTGAGTCCAGACAACACTTCTTCTACCAAAGTGTCGATGATGATATTTTAAATGACAAAATTACAGCGCTTTATCAAAAGGCTGTTGAAAAGATAGAACAAAAAATTAAGTCAATTGATGAAATTTTTATTGAAAAACGTAATCAAATTGATGAACAAATGGTTACGATTGAAAAAGATACCATTAAAAAATTAAAAGCAAAATATGAAAAACGTTTAAAAGAAGAAAAGCAAATGCGTGAAACGCTACAAGAAGATTTAAAGCAAATGAAATTCGACATCATGATGGCTGAAAAGCAAAAAGATATTAAAAAACTACAAACGTTAATGAAAAAATATGATGATTTAGAAAAGAAAAATCTAAGTTTATATGAAGAAAAAGTTAAACAACTTGCAGCATCACAAACAAAAAAAGACAAAGATAACTTAATAAAACAGCGAAAAGCATTAGAACTCAAGCATGAAGAAGACTTATTTAAGCAACGTTATCAATTAGAAATTGAAAAAATTAAGTTTAATGAATCGCGTTCCTTATTTAAATTACGCGAAGATCAAAAATCGATGGAAAATGATAAAAAAGTAAATACACAACTAGCAACTGACTTAAAAAAATTCCATCAAAACTTACTAAACTATAAGAAAGATTTATTAAAGTTTGCGGATGCGATTGAATCATTAATCATCTCTCAAACGATTACGTTTATGAAAAATGAAGTTGAGCAACTAGAACTCATTCAGCCACTTAACAATGAAATTAAAAGTCTTCAATTAATGCTTGCAAAAGACTTAAGAAAAAAAGCCTTTGATGAAGAAATCTTTTCTTTAAAATTAGCCCATGCCTTTGATGTTATGACTGAAAATGTTGATCATCAACACATCGTAAAACAGTTGTTAAAACGTAAGGTAACCGATGAAAAGCTTACTGAAGTTGAAACCATACGAGCTCAGGAAGAAGCTAAAAACGAGTTAATTTATCAACATGCATTAGTTGAGATTGCTGAGAAAGAACACGAGTTACAGCTTATTAAAATTCAATCTTTATTTGAAAGTGAAGTTGATTTGACAAAGAGTCAAGCTGAACGTTTAAATATTGGGATTGGTGTTAATGAAGCAATGGTTAAAACGACGGTTGAAAGTCAAATTCACTTTGCTCAGCAGCAAATTAAATTTGCTGAAAAAGAATTTGAAGCCCGTCTTGAAAATATTGAACGTTCTAAAGAACAAGAAATAAGCTACGCTCAACAAAAATTAAATACAGCCAAGCAAAAATACTTATATGATCGCAATCAATTAATAAAAGAACGTGATCAAAAACTTGAAACACTTGCTTATAGAATGGCTTTATTCACAGAACAAAAGGACCGTAAAAAATTAAAAGATCAAGAAGATCAAATTAATGCAACTTATAACGGGTTAATTGGAACAATCGATCAAAACGAAGCCAATGACCCTCAAATCATTCGTTATTCAAAACAAATTGATGCCTCGCAGAAACGAGCAGATAAAGCCATTGAAGATGCTGTTAAGCTTCGTGATAAAACAATAGACACATTCAATGAACTACTCCAACAAAGTCAGGATAAATTAGAATTATTCTCGAAAAAACATGAAGAAACTTTAGTGCCTTATATCGAATCAGAAGCAAATGTGACAGCTCAAGAGCGTTTAGATGATGCTTTAAAAGAAGCGGATGCGCAATTAGCTGAAAAATTAGAAAAACCAAAAAACCGTATTGAAGAACTTAACGAACAACTAAAATCATTAGTTAAAGAAGACTCTAAAGAAGAAATACGTATATTCGAAGCCATGGAACTAGCACATAGTAATCATAGTGAAACGATAGAAAGTCTTAAAAAACAATTATTAGAATCTATTGAAATCATTGAAGAAAAAAGTAGTGATTACTTAACTCAAATTAAAAATGCCGAAAATTTACTCACTCAAGTAAAAAACAATACATTAAATGATGAAAGGCTATTAGCTAAGTTGCAAAAAGCCAAACAACTTGAAACAACTCATAAAGCAGATTATAAAAAAATTCTGCAAAAAGTTGAGGCAGAAACCCAAAGTCATATTAATCATATTGACAGTAAAATTAAAAGTATTAATAAACACCTAGATTCAACAATTAGAGCCTATAAACGCTTCTTAAAAGCTTCAAGTTCTTCTCAAAATACTAAACAAAAAGCCATTCATAAAACATTGCATGAACAATACAAAACAAAACGAACTGAAATTGAGCAAAAATATTAAAAAAATCGCTATAAATAGCGATTTTTTTTATTTTAATTCTTTTAAAAAGCTTGTGCCTAAACGTGTTTGTTTTACATTAAAGTTTTCAGAGATGGTTGCCCCAATATCTGCAAAGGTATCACGCTGAGTTAAAGGGCCACCTTTTAATTTTTTGTTATAAACTAGTAATGGTACATACTCTCTTGTATGATCAGTTCCTTCATGAGTTGGATCATTTCCGTGATCAGCAGTAATCATCAATAAATCGTCTTCTTTTAACTTCCCTATTAAGACTTCTAATTGAGCATCAAACTCTTCAAGTGCTTCTTTATAGCCTTGTGGATCTCTTCTATGACCATATAACGCATCAAAATCAACAAGATTTAAGAATGCAAGACCTTTAAAATCTTTTTCTGTAAAGTTAGTAAAGTTTTCCATCCCATCTTTGTTTGCGTCTTGTTTATAACTTTCAGTAATGCCTTCGCCGTCATAAATATCTTTAATTTTACCAAATGATACCACATCATAACCAGCTTCTTCTAAATAATTTAAAGTAGTTTTTCCAAATGGTTTTAATGCGTAATCATGGCGATTAGAAGTGCGTTTAAATTCACCAACTCTATCACCGAGGAATGGACGAGCAATTACTCGACCAACTTTATACGCATCAGCAAGTGTAAGTTCTCTAGCAATCTCACAAGCTTTATAGAGTTCTTCTACACTAACAACTTCTTCATGTGCTGCAATCTGTAAAACAGAATCCGCACTAGTATAAACAATTAAATCACCCGTTTTTAAGTGATGCTCACCATATTCATCTAGAATTACCGTTCCACTACTTGCTTTATTTCCAACAATTTTTCTACCTGTTTTTTCTTCTAACTCTTTAATGAGAGATTCAGGAAAGCCCGTATCTGTAAAAGTCTGAAATGGGGTGTCAATTCTAAGTCCCATTAACTCCCAATGTCCTGTCATAGTATCTTTTCCGACACTTATTTCAGCCATTTTAGTATAGTAACCTTTTGGATTAGAAACAGGGTTCACGCCTTTAATTTCAGTTAAGTTTCCATAGCCTAGTGCTTCCATATTAGGTAGTGTTATCCCGTTTGTAGCTAAACTAATGTTCCTAATAGTATTTGCGCCAACATCTCCATAATCTTTTGCATCTGGCATTTCACCAATTCCAACACTATCAATGACAATCAAAAATATTCTTTTATACATTGGATCACTTCTCCTTTTTCGCATGTGGATGAAAAGCATCATACACAGCAATTAGTTGTTTTTTATTTATATGGGTGTAGATTTCTGTGGTTGATACATCGCTATGTCCTAACATTTCTTGAACATATCTTAAATCTACACCATTTTCTAATAAGTGCGTCGCAAAACTATGACGCAAGGTATGTGGACTTACATCTTTAGCAATTTGCGCTTCTTTAGCGATTTCTTTTAGGATTTTATAAAATCCTACCCTACTAATTGGTGCACCAAAGCGGTTTAAAAATACATAGGGTGTAGATTTTTTACTTAGTTCTAATCGACTACTTTCTAAATATTTTTTAAGAGCGCTGGCCGCTTCAGAACCGATTGGCACAATGCGTTCTTTAGAACCTTTTCCAATAACATTAATAAATCCCATATTAATATGTAAGTCATTTATTTTAAGATCGAGTAGTTCACTAATTCTTAATCCAGACCCATAAAGTAATTCTATCATCGCTAAATTTCTTTTCATTAACAACGTATTAACCGATGCGATTTTAATCATGCGTTCAATTTCTTCAAGGGATAAAACATCCGGTAATCTTTTCGCTTTTTTAGGACGATTAATTAATAAGATGATATTATCATCCACTAGTTTTTCTTGTAATAAAAACTGATGAAACTTTTTCATTGAACTTAACTTACGGTTAACTGTACTTGCGGCAGTTTGATGTTTCCTTAAATTCATTAAATAGCTTTTAACAATGTCTTTTGTAATAAATTTAGGATCAGTTATCCCTTTGAACTCGAGATATTTTAAGTAATGTTTTAAATCACCTAAATACGCTTCAACAGAGTTTTTACTCATTTGATGCGTAGATTTAAGTTCATATTCAAATTCTTTTAACAGTTGTTTTAACATAGTTTATCCTCTTAAAATATTTCAAAAATATGATTACCTAATAATAATCCTTTGCGTGTAAAGCTTAGATACTCAGACTTTAACTGTAAGTAGCCTTGTTCAATAAAGTCAGTTAGTTTTGGATAACGGTTAAATAAATCAATGGCATATTTATCATTTACTGTTGGTACATGGATGCCTTTTAAGAGTCTTAATCCCATAAGCATTTCATCACGCAACCCTTCATAAGGATAAATAGTATCAATAGGTCTTTTATGGTCTTTAACTGTTTCTATGTATTTTTTTACTGAACTAATGTTATAGTATCGTTCTTCATGAATTTTACCATGAGCACCTGCACCAATACCAATATAATCGTGGTTTAACCAGTAAATTTTATTATGTAAGGATTCATGGTTATCTTTTGCATAATTACTAACTTCATAATGCGTATAACCATGTTCAGTTAGTTTATCAATGATGGTTTCATACATTAAGCCTTCTAAATCATTTTCATTCATTTTAACTTTACCTATCGAAACTAAATGATGGAGTCTTGTACGTTCTTCAAGGATTAAGCTGTAGTAAGAGATATGATTGATGTCGAGTTTTACAACTTGTGTGATATCTTCAAGTACTTCATCAATGGTTTGATTAATTAAACTAAAAATGAGATCAACACTAATGTTTGTAATTCCAACAGCTTTTAGCATGTTAACTGTATTAAACACATGTTCGTTCGTATGCAAACGATTTAAAAACTTTAACTGTTTTTCATTAAATGTTTGAACACCTAAACTAACACGGTTAATGCCGTATTTCTTAAAAATCATTGCTTTTTTTATCGTTAAATCATTTGGATTACATTCAATGGTATACTCTTTCACATGTTTAATATCGATTTCGTTTTGAATGGCTCCAAGTAATTTTGTCAAATCATCATCACTTAAACTACTCGGTGTCCCACCACCAATATAGATGGTATCAAATTGTTTATAATATTTAGTGAAAAGTTTTAACTCATATATAAGCGCATCAACATAAGTTGATTTTTTTTCTGGTTTAGCAATTTCTTTAACAAAATCGCAATATGTACAAAGTACGGTACAAAATGGAATATGAATATATAAACCAAGCATACTTACACCTTCTTATTTTAACATATTATTTTATCACAGTCACAATGTTGTAGAAAGAAAAACACGCAAAAAGCGTGTTAGTCATCGAGGGATAGTACAGATAAGAATGCTTCTTGTGGTACTTCAACATTACCAACATTTTTCATACGCTTCTTACCTTCTTTTTGTTTTTCAAGAAGTTTTTTCTTACGGGTTATATCGCCACCATAACACTTAGCTAATACATTTTTACGCATTGCTTTTATACTACTTCTAGCAATAATTTTATGACCGAGCGCCGCTTGTATAGGCACTTCAAACATATGTCTAGGAATCAAATCTTTAAGTTTTTCAGTAATAGTTTTTCCTCTTTTAAAGGCAAAATCTTTATGCACAATCGTAGATAGGGCATCTACGACAATACCGTTAATCAAAATGTCCATTTTTACAAGTTTACTTGGTTTATATCCGTAGAATTCATAATCTAATGAGGCATACCCTTTCGTTGAGGACTTTAATTTATCGAAGAAATCATAAACGATTTCAAGTAATGGTAAATGATAGGTAATTTGAACACGTGTATCACCCAAATATTTCATGTCTTGGAATAAACCACGTTTATTTTGACATAATTCCATCACATTACCGACATATTCTTTAGGGGTCATTAGTACAGCTTCTACATAAGGTTCTTCAATTCGATCAATATACTGCATCTCAGGTAATAAACTAGGGTTATCAATGGTTTTAACATCCCCATTTTCCATATAAACATTGTAAATAACACTTGGTGCAGTCGCAATTAGACTAATACCGAATTCTCTTTCAATACGTTCTTGAATAATTTCCATATGTAACATGCCTAAAAATCCTGTTCTAAATCCAAAGCCTAAAGCTTGAGAATTTTCAGGTTCAAAAATTAAGCTGGCATCATTTAGTTTTAGCCGTTCTAAGGCTTCTCTTAAATCAACATACTCATTAGAATCAATTGGATATAATCCGCAAAACACCATTGGATTTAGTTGTCTATAACCAGGTAGTGGCTCTTTTGCACTTGGTTTTTGTTGGGTAATTGTATCACCAACACGAACATCTTCAACTGAACGGATGGCTGCGGTTAAGTAACCTACATCACCTGGAGCCAAATATTCTCTTTTTTCTTGTTTAGGGGTGGTAACACCTACTTCAATCACTTCGAAACATTTTCCGGTAGACATCATTTTAATAACGTCTCCTTTTTGAACGGTACCTTCAACAATTCTAATTGAAGGAATAATTCCTTTGTAAGGGTCATAATAAGAATCAAAGATAAGTGCTTTAAGTGGCGCTTCAGGATCCCCTTTTGGTGAAGGGATTTTTTTAATAACTTGGTTCATTATTTCGTCAATACCGATGCCTTCTTTAGCACTTGCTAATATCGCATCACTAGCATCTAGGCCAATAACATCCTCAATATCTTTTTTAACTTTTGGAATGTCTGCACTGGGTAAATCTATTTTATTTATAACTGGTAAAATTTCTAGATTGTTATCTATGGCTAAATATACATTCGCAAGCGTTTGAGCTTCAATTCCTTGCGCAGCATCAACTACTAAAAGCGCCCCTTCACAGGCCGCTAAACTTCTAGATACTTCATACGTAAAATCGACATGCCCTGGGGTGTCGATTAAATGAAAAATATATTGTTCGCCATCGGTATGTAAATAATTAATTTCAACGGCATTTAATTTAATGGTAATCCCACGTTCACGCTCTAAATCCATAGAATCGAGTAACTGTTCTTTCATTTCGCGAGCAGTAACAGATTTAGTGTGTTCTAAAATACGGTCTGCCAGTGTGCTTTTACCGTGATCAATGTGGGCAATGATAGAAAAATTTCTTATCATTTTTTGACGACTTTTAATCGCTTCAATATCAAGTTGTTTTGACATCGTCATCTTCCTTTCAAACGCTCTAGTTATTTTACACTACTTACACTTTTTTTTCAATTATTTTCATTTAAAAAAGACGCACGAATGCGTCTTTTTTCCTCTCGTTCTTGTAAGCCATGTTCTGTCCCGTTTCCGGTGGTAATCATTTATCTGCGTTTCCGCCTTTTCTTAGGTTCAATTCCCCTTGAAAAGTGCCCCTACCAATATTTGGGTTTCTAACTTGCGGGGTTTACCCGTTCCACCTTAAGAATTTCTTCTTAAGCTCGTCTCTGTGGCACTTTTAAAGATACTCATACCATTTAACAGGTATTTTCTCAGCCGTCACCAATAAAGGTGCATAGCGTTATGGTTTCCGCTATCACAATCACTACAAGCATCCCAGCTTGTGCTAGCATGGACTTTCCTAACCTATTCAAGATAGGCTCGATTACCCCAAACGAAAGGTTATTTAGAGTTTTCTATAAGTATTTCTATTGTTTCTATACAAGAGCCGCATGCACGTCCTGCATGGGTTTTTTTCGTAATTTCTTCTGGTGTTTTAGCACCAGATTTTATTGCTTTTATAATCGTATCTTCTGTGACAAGTTCACAATAACAAACGAGCGTTGGTTCGTCAATCATTATTCTTTTTTGTCAGTTGGAGCTTTTTCTTGTTTTTCTGGTTTAGGTATCGTTGCAGCATGAGATAAATCTATACGTCCTCTGTCATCAATACCGATAACTTTAACATCGATTAATTGACCAAGTTTGACGATATCTTCAACTTTGTTTACACGGTCATGAGCAAGTTTTGATATGTGACATAATCCGTCAGTACCTTTCCATAACTCAACAAAGCATCCAAACTTTTCAATTCGTACAACTTTACCTTTGTAAACTTCGCCAACTTTAGCTACTCTAACAATGTTTTCGATAAACTTAACCGCACACTCAATCGGTGCCATTTCAATATGCATTAATGTAACACGACCATCTTGTTCAATATCGATTTTAACGTCATTACATTTTTCAATAATTTGTGTAATTTGTTTCCCACCTGGGCCAATAACATCACGAATCTTATCAGGATCAATAAGCATGACTTTAACTTTAGGCGCATATTTAGATACTTCTTTACGCGCTTCTGGAATTGCTTGTAACATGTTTTCTAATATTTGTAAGCGTCCAATACGTGCTTGTTCTAAAGCTTCTTCTAGGATATCTCTTGATAATCCATCAATTTTAATATCCATTTGTAAGGCAGTAATCCCATCTTTAGTTCCAGCAACTTTAAAGTCCATGTCCCCTAGATGATCTTCTAACCCTTGAATATCGGTTAATACACGTGAGGTTTTTCCATCACTAATTAATCCCATTGCAATTCCTGCAACTGGTGCAGAAATTGGAACCCCTGCAGCCATTAAACTCATACAACCCGCACAAATACTTGCTTGACTTGTAGAACCATTGCTTTCAAGAATCTCAGATACGATACGAATCGTATAAGGAAAATCTTCTTCATTAGGTAAAACCTGAATTAACGCACGCTCACCTAAAGCACCGTGACCGACTTCTCTTCTACCTGGTGGACCGTAACGTCCTGTTTCTCCAACACTGTATGCTGGGAAATTATAATGAAGCATGAAACGTTTATTATCAGTTTCACCAAGTCCGTCAATATACTGACTTTCTCCTAAAGCACCAAGTGTTGTAATACTTAATGCTTGTGTTTGTCCACGTGTAAATAAAGCACTTCCGTGTGTTAATTCTAAAATATCTACTTTAGAATTTAATGCACGAAGTTCTGCTAAATCACGACCATCAGGTCTAACTTTTTCTTCGATAATTAAACGACGGACTTCTTTTTTAATTACATCATCCATTAAAGATTTTGCGGTTTTTAAAAGTTTTTTACGGTCGTCTTTATCTAAATCTGAAAACTGCGCTTCAAGTGCTGTAATTACTTTTTCTTGAATCGCTTTAACTACTGTAGATCTTTCAGTACGATCATGAATCCCAGCAGCTACAATAAGTTCTTTTTCAGCATTTTTTTCTATATACGAAACAACGGTTTCGTTTTCTTCTGGTTTTACCCATGCAATTTTTTCTTGACCTAGTTCAGCAATAATTTCTTCCTGGAATGCCACGAGTTTTTTAATCCAATCATGACCATACATAATTGCTTCAAGCATGTCCTTTTCAGAAACTTGTTTTGCGCCAGCTTCAACCATATTGATTGCATCTTTAGTTCCTGCAACAATTAAATCGATATCTGAACGTACAAGTTGTTCTTCGGTTGGGTTAACAACAAACTCTCCATCAACACGCCCTACTAAAACACCTGCGATTGGGCCTTTAAATGGCATTGGGCTTAACCCTAAAGCTAAACTACTACCAAACATTGCTGTCATTGGTGGGGAACAATTAATGTCTCCACTTAATACAGTGTTAATAATTTGAATATCATACTTAAATCCATCTGGAAACAATGGACGTAGTGGGCGGTCAATTAAACGCGCCGTTAATGTTTCTAACTCGGAAGGTCGTCCTTCTCGTTTTAAAAAGCCTCCTGGGATTTTTCCCGCTGCATACAGTTTTTCTGTATACATGACCATTAATGGAAAGAAATCTAGTTCTGACGGTTCTTTTGATGCTTGCGCAACACTTAAAACGGCAGTTTTATCATAACGTATAATCGCTGCAGCAGTAGCTTGTTTTGCTAGTTCACCGATTTCTACTACGAGGTTTCTCCCATTGAAGTCAAATGTGAATCTTTTGGCTTCACTCATTCTTTTTCCTCTTTTCTCTTATCTTCTATTTTCTACAATTAATTATAATACCATAAAACATGGTAAATGTATAGAAAAAGCGACAAAGTCGCTCTTTACTTTCTTAAAATTCCATGACCACCATAAACTGGGCGAATGTCATTAACAGTTATGACGACATCCTTTTGATAGGACTTAATTACATCAATAATTTCTTGTGTTCGTTTACGTGGAATATGCATATATAAAATTTCTTTACGATCGTCTCTACCATAAGCATCAACTGCTGTAACTGCAAAGCCCATTTCTCTTAGTTCAATAGAAAGTTTTTTTCCGTGAATTTTTTTGACAATGGCTTCAATATTAACTGTTCCCAGCGCCATTTTACCTTCAATTTTACTACCAGAAAAATTCCCTAAAGCAAACGCAGCAGCATATACAACGACTTTAAATGGGTCTTCTGCAACATTAGTCAATACCGTTGCGGCGATAACAACCCAAATAATAACTTCGAAAAAGCCTATTGTAGCCCCTTTTAATCGTTCACCTTTCGTAATTAAAACAATACGTACAGTAGCTAAGGAAACTTCAAAGCTTTTTACAACAAATATAAGTATATATAATACTATTGGATGAATACTATCTAATAAATCTCCCAAAATTACACCTTCTAAATTTTATGCACGATTTGACCATCAATCATAACTAGTGTTGGTCTTACCATTATGTTGAATAATTCATTATCCCATATAACAATATCGGCATCTTTACCTTTCTTAAGTGACCCTACTCGGTCTTCAATTTGATTGAGTTTTGCGGCATTGATTGTTAATGCCTCTAATGCTTTCTTCTCAGAAAGTCCTTCTTTTACAAATAATGCAGCTTGAACTAATGTTGTATCTAAGGTTATGACTGGATGATCTGTCATAATCGCAAATAAAATATCATGATCCTCTAAAATTTTTGCGCTTTTAAAAGATTTTCTAACTAACTCATATTTAGAAGCTGCACCTAAGGTTGGCCCTATAATTAAAGGCACTTTGCTTTCTTTAACCGCATCAGCAATTAAGTAAGCTTCTGTTGCATGTTCTATGGTTGCATTAAGATTAAACTCTTTAATAATTCTAATTGCAGTCATAATATCATCGCTTCTATGTGCATGAATTTTAACAAGCATGCCATCAAATACACGTTGTAAACTATGTAGTTTCATATCGAAACTTGGTTTAGTTGCATTTTCTTCACCTGATTCAAATGCTTTTAGCTGCATATGATAATCTCTTGCACGCATTAAATATTCACGCATTAATGCAGCGCTTGCCATGCGGGTAGAAGGCGCTTTCTTTTGACCACTATAAACACGTTTTGGATTTTCACCTAAAGCCATTTTCATACATACTTCTTCTTTAAATACCATCGCATCCACGGTGTTTCCAACCGTTTTTAATGCGGTAAATGTTCCACCAATAACATTGGCGCTACCTGGACCTGTAACAACACTTGTAATCCCACTTTTATAGGTATATCCAAAAGCCATATCATTAGGAAAAACACTGTCTAATCCTCTTAATTCAGGATAAATAGGATTAGTCATTTCGTTTGTATCATTGCCTTCAAATTGGATAGCTTCTTCCATAACACCGATATGACAGTGAGGGTCTACTAACCCCGGCGTTACTATTTTACCTTCAGCATCAATGATGTCATATCCTTCATAATTTTCAGCATTAAACTCTCTACCAACTTCAAGGATTTTTCCATCTTTAATAGCAATAAAACCTAACTCATTATAAATATCTTCCATCGTATAAAGTCGTGCATTCTTGATGATTATCATTCTTTTGCCTCCCTGATTTTTTTCATTTCTTCTTTATCTAGTAATAATTTTTCCTCGTTCAACTCGCGAACATATAAAAGGGTCGATTTAATCGTACCAGTAATTGGGATGGCTAAAATTAATCCAACAACGCCAAATAAATAACCGAAAAATACAAATGCACTTAATACTAATAATGGATGAATTTTTGTTTCTTTTGCCATAAATAAAGGTTGGGCAATATTATTTTGAATCATTTGACCAATAATGTTAATTATTAAAATCGCTAATGGGGCATATTGTCCAAACATAAGTGTATCACGTTCTGTAAAACTATATAAAACAGGTAAGATAATAGCAATAAAAGGCCCTACATAAGGTACAACGTCAAAGAATCCTAACATAAATCCAAATAAAACACTACGCTCTTTAAACCCTAATATGAAAAATACAATCGTAAAGAATATTGCCATCACAAACATACTAATAAATCTACCGTTAAAATAGTTTTCAACGACTTGATTGGCGCGTTTACTTAATTCAATCGCATGAACACGGTACTTTTTAGGAATAACCGATATTAAACTTTCAAATATACGTTCACGATCATTTAAAATGAAAAATAAAAAAACTGGGACTAAAACAATCGTAATAATAATCGTCGTTATGCTTTGAAAAATTCTAAAGATATCTACTGTAATTGGTTCGCCGTCTCCAAATGTTACACGTTCTTCTATCCATAGATAAATTGGATGGAAAATAGAATCTTCATTAAATGTAGTTTGAAAATAATCTATGATTCTTGGCCAGTCATTTTGAAGAAAAGCAATGCCTTGTTCATAGATTAACAACCCTGCAAATCGTCCAAACAATATTAATAAAACGGTAATCCCAGAAAATACTAATACTGTATTAATTAAACGATTTTTTTGTTTGATTCTTTTTTCTAATAGCTTAAACACTGGTGCAACAAGATAACTGATGAATAAAGCGATTGAAAATGGTAATAAAATCGCTATAAATGCTTTCATAAACAACCCTATAGCATTTGAAAAAAGTTCACGCACCAATAATAAAATTAATAAAATAAGTGCCGCGATAGCCAAAGTGGTTATTTGGTTAATTCTTCGCTCTTTTTTTGTCAAAACATATCAATCCTCTCGTGTTTATCTACGGCTATTATAAAACAAATCATCCTATTTTAAAAGGACTATCAAAGAAAAACACTGATTTCAAAAAAAAATAAGCGCGAGCGCTTATTTTTATCGTCTTAATCCAAGTTTTTTAACTAGTGTTTGGTAACGAACAACATCTTTTTTCGCTAAATATTTCATTAGGTTACGACGTTGTCCAACTTTCATTAATAATCCACGACGTGATGCATGATCATGACGATGAATTTTTAAATGCTCGTTAAGTTCAAGAATTTCTTTAGTAAGAATAGCTACTTGAACCTCAGGTGAACCTGTGTCACCATCTTTTAAGCGATATTCTTCAACGATTGCTTGTTTTGCTTCTTTAGTTAAAGCCATGTTTATTCCTCCTTATTTTCTTATTTTACCCTGATTCTTAGAAGTGCGTTGGAGTCTCGCAAAACCATGAATTAGGCGCGATTATTATTATAGCATACTTAAAAATAAACGCAAGTTTTATTCAATATTTTTTAAAATGTTTAATGTTTCAATTTCATCTTGCTTAATTTGATCGATTAAGGCTTCTACACTATTAAATTTAATTTCATCACGGAGTCTTTTTATGAACTTAATCTCAATGATTTCACCATAAATTTGACGGTCGAAATCAAAGAGATAACTTTCTACACTCAAATCTGTTTTACAGTTTAAAGTTGGGTTATGTCCAATACTTGACATTGAAGGATACCAAATGTCATTTACTTTGGTTTTAGTAGCATAAACACCTTTTTTAGGGATTAAATAATCCCCAGTATCGATATTAGCAGTGGGATACCCAATTGCTCTACCTTTTTTTTCTCCGTGGATTACTTCGCCACGAACTGAATAATAATCACCTAATGTTTCTAAAACATGATTGACTTGACCACTTAGTATTAAGTCTCTTATATGGGTACTACCAATCTTGTAGCCTTCGTATGTTAATTCACCAACAACAATGGTATTAAATTCTTTGTGGTTTTTAAGGGTTTCAACCGTACCACTAGCTCTTACCCCAAATTTAAAATCAAACCCACACACGAGCGTGTGAAGCCCGTTTAAATACGTATCAATAAATGCCTCAGGGGATAACTTCGCTTTATCTTTTGAAAATTCAATTAGATATAGATAATCAACGCCTAAGGTAGCAATTTTTTCTATTTTTCTTTCAATCGGTGTGATATAAGTATAGTCTAAATCAAATAAAACACTTTTTGGATGAATATCAAATGTAATAATAGCTGTTTTTAAAGCGTGTTCTTTTGCATGATTTTTCATTGTTTCAATCAATGTTTTATGGGCTAAATGGACACCATCAAAAAAACCGATAGCGGCGACGGTGTTTGGAGCAATTTTTATACCATTAAGTTTTATAATTTCCATAATTAAACCTCTTTACATAAATACATTTTTTGCTTTATACGTTTCTTGTTCACGTTCGTAAATTGCGAGCAAGTTATTTTGCTTATCAACGAGTTTTACTAAGTCTTCATTACAGTTTAACGGAAGTGTTTGACCGTTTTTGACGGCAAAATAATCCGTTTCATCTAACGTAATTGATGCTAGACTCCTTAAAGCATTGGTCATACTGATTAATGGGGTTTCAACTATAACCTCATCTAGTTTAATCGCATCATCTAAGGTGTAATCACCTGCTTGAGTGCGGTGGATACGCGTCGTATGAGCAACCGTATCAAGCTTTTGGGCAAGATCTAGTGCTAACTGTCTAACATAAAGTCCTTTTGATGCATGGACTTTAAACGAAATTATGGGTAAAGTGTCTGTATTTGAAACGTCTGATAGGCGTTCAAAATGATACACCTTAATTTTTCTAGGGTCTACATAAGGAATAGTCTCTTCATTGCGTGCATATTCATAGAGTTTTCTTCCTTGAACTTTTACGGCAGAATAAGCAGGTGGCGTTTGAAGATATTCACCAATAAAAGATTGGATTACTGAATCGATTTTAGATAAATCAAAAATAGGGTTTTCGCCTATGACTTTCCCTGTATGATCAAGCGTATCAGTTTCTACGCCAAAATAAACATCGAACTCATACGTTTTTTCATCTTGATTTAGGTAGTTTAAGAGTTTCGTTCCTTTATTCACGCCTAAAACTAAGACACCAGTTGCCTCTACATCAAGCGTACCTGAATGACCGATTTTTCTGGTTTTATAAATTTTTCTTAGTTTACTAACACAGTCGTGACTACTTAAACCAAGTGGTTTGTTAATTACAATAATTCCATCCATATTCTTCACCGTGTATATTATACACTATTTCAATAAAAAGTCACAAAACATTCGTTTTCGTGCAGAAAAAAAGCCTAACGAGTTAGGCTTTGATTACAATTTAAACACTACGTACCCAGTTTACAAGGGCATCTTTAGGCATAAATCCTGCTTTTTGAGCAACGACATCGCCTTCTTTTAAAACAAATAATGCTGGAATGCCTTGAACACCATATTGTTGTGCTAAACCGATGTTTTCATCAACGTTTATTTTAACAACTTTAATATCCGGATTTTCACTTGCTACTTGTTCTAATACTGGACCAATCATTTTGCATGGTCCGCACCAGTCTGCATAGAAATCTAATAAGACTAACGCTTCTGATTTTACTAGTTCTTCTAAATTTGTGTTGTCTGCAAATACTACTTTTGACATAAGATATGTTCCTCCTTAATTAATTTACACGCTCATTATACTAATTATTATACACGATTACAATCAAATTGCACTACTGTGTTTATTAAGTAAAATAAATAATTGTAACCCCTTGTCCACCTTCTCCAGCTTCACCATCGCGAAATTGTTTAACTAGTGGATGAGATTTAACTTGATCGTGCACCATTTTTCGAAGTGCTAATGTCCCAAAACCGTGAATAATACTGGCAAAAGGCATGTTTGCGACTGCACAATCATCTAAGTATTTTTGTAGGGCGTCTTCTGCTTCATGCACACGCAAGCCTCTTAAATCGAGTTCTGGTGGGACAGATTTTTTAATGGCTTTTGCTTTAGATAATGGTTTTTTATCAGTTTGTTGATTTTGATCTTCTGCATATTCGAAATCTTCTTCTTTAAAGACACTATTAAGTGCCCCCATTTTTACAAGCCATTGCTTGTTTTTTTGCTTTTTAATGAGTTCACCATAACGATTGTACTTGATTAAGTAAACTTGATCGCCAACGTTATAAACATGATCTAATTTTGATTTAGCAGTTTCAGTTTTTGCGGTAAGATTTCTAGCTAAATATTTAAGTTCTGCAAGTTCGTGTTCTTTAAAAGATTTTGTTTTCAATGTTTCTAGATTTTGAATGAGTTCTAGCGCTTCTTCTTTTAGTTTATCTAGCACACGTTGGTTTTCTAAAGCCAGTTTTTCTTTTAATTTAGAACGTTCCGCTTGTAATGTTTGTTTTAGTTGACTTACTTTTGATTGTTCTTCTAAATTTTCTTTAAGTAGTTTTTCATACGACTGAATAAGTTGATCAAGACGCTTACCTTCTTGTCTTAGGGTGGTTATAAGATCACTAATTTCAGTTTTTGTTGTTAAAACACGTGTTTGTGCCGCTTTAATAATCGTAGAATTTAAACCAAGTCTATCACTAATTAAAAAAGCATGTGATTCTCCTGGTGTACGAAGTAGTAATCGATACGTTGGTTTTAATGAGACCTCATCAAATTCTACGCTAGCATTCATAATGGATGGTTTTGTATAAGCATACGCTTTTAATTCTGGATAATGCGTCGTAGCTAAAACAATCACATCTTTTTGATCGAGATAATCTAAAATACTCATAGCTAAGCTTGATCCTTCATTCGGATCAGTACCACTACCTAACTCATCAAGTAATATTAAACTATGTGGGGTCACGTTATTGACGATACTAACAATATTACTCATATGAGAAGAAAAAGTTGAAAGTGATTGTTCAATACTTTGTTCATCCCCAATATCTGCTCTAATTTGATTAAATATAGGTAGACTACTCTCAGGTAATGTTGGAATTAAACACCCACTTTGCATCATAATAGCTAGCAATCCAACAGTTTTTAGTGTAACGGTTTTTCCACCTGTATTTGATCCTGTAATAACTAATGTTTTAATGTTTTCATCAAAGGTGATGTTGTTAGGAACTACCTCATCTTTTGAAATTAACGGATGTCGTGCTTTAATTAAATGAATCGTCTTACCAATTTTAGGTCTAACGGATTCTGTATGGTATCCATATTTAGCTTTAGCAAAAACGAAATCTAAGTAGGCGATAATCGTTTGATTTTGAGTTAACATTTCATAGTTTTCATATACATGCAAGGTGAGTTGATATAAAATACGTTCGATTTCTTTTTTCTCGTCTGCTTCAAGTCGGAGTTTTTTACTGGATAAATCTCTGACAGTTTCTGGTTCAATATAGGCCGTTTCTCCACTGCTAGAGTAATCTAAAATAGTCCCTTTAAAGTTGTTTTTCTCTGAAATTTTAACAGGAACAACATGACGATTATATCGTATGGTTACAATTTGTTCAGTTAATTTTTTCGCATCTTTTTTTAAGACTGAATCTAATGCACTTCTAATATGTTTTTCGGTAACTTCTATATCACTTCTAATGCTTTTTAAAGATGCTGAGGCAGTTGATAAAATTTCACCTTGTTCATTCATGACATCGAGAATGTTTTTTCTTAATTCGTTTAAGATAAATATTTCTTCTGCATATTGTTCTAAACTTACAGGTTGCTCTAACCGTTCACTTAATCTGTAGAGTTCTTTTTTAATCCTTTTTGAAGCCTCTATATGACTGGCAATATCTAAAAAATCTCGAATCGCTAAAAGCCCTTGAATTCTTGCGCGTTTTAACGCTTCTCTTAAATCATATATGCCACCAAATGATGGGGTGATACGTTCTTTGATAAAGCCGGTTGCTTCATCGGTTTCAAGTAAATGTTTTTCTATGTCTTCTTTTAAGGTCATTGGAGACAATTCAAATACTTTTTCTTTTCCGATAACAGTGTCCGCATAACTCGCTATCATCGTAACGATTTTGTCAAATTCTAATTTTTTTATATCAAATCGCATAGAATCAACTCCTTATCGATATCATTTTACACTATTTCATGGTAAAATACAGTAAAGGAAGTGAAAATTATGAACTTTGTCCTTTCATTAACTAGTGAGCAAGTTCTTTTCTTTTTAGATTACTATAAAAATGAAGCGGAACCATCAGATAATACACACATTAAACGTGTTATTACTGATAACGAATTGACCATTACAGTGTACCACACAAACAAAGTTGTGTTTCAAGGTAAAACTGCCGCGAAACATGCTTTATTTTGGCAAGAAAAATTTGGATTAGAAGATTTTAAACAACCCATTAAAGTAGAAATGCATAGTGATTATTACTTGCCATCGATTGGTAGTGATGAATCGGGTGTTGGTGACTATTTTGGTCCATTAACTGTTTGTGCAGCCTATGTTGGTGAAGAACACATTTCTTGGCTTAAAACCTTGAAAATTAAAGATTCTAAACTAATCAAAGACGTTGAAATTAAAAAGATCGCAGTTCAGTTAATAGAAAAAATCCCTTATTCATTGTTAATTTTAGACAATGAAAAATATAATCAAATGATTGAAAAAGGGTATAATGCGCATAAGTTAAAAGCCCATTTGCATGCACAATGTCATAAACATTTAACTAAAAAAATCGGTTTAAAAGTACCGATTATTGTAGACCAATTTTGTACTGAAGCCCAGTATAAAAACTATACTAAAGATTTTAAAGGGCTGATTATGCCAACGCATTTTCAAACCAAAGCAGAAAGTTATTATTTAAGTGTCGCTGTTGCGAGTATAATTGCTCGATATAGTTTTATAACTAAGTTAGATCAACTCAGTGAAAAAATTGGTGTCCCTTTGTTAAAAGGAGCCTCAGGAAAAGTTGATGAGCTTGCTAAATTCATTTTAGATACTAAAGGTGAAAAGACTTTAAGAAAAATAGCAAAAGTTCATTTTAAAACCACACAAAAAGCAACGCAATTGTAACTAATGCGTTGCTTTTTTTAATCTTTAAGCGCGTCCTCAATTGCTTTTAAGTACGCTTTACTAGAAACGGTTGCTGAGGCTACAACATCAACATCAATCGAGTTGTCTGCTATAATGCGTTCAAACAATATTGTTTGAACTTGTTCATTAGGCATGCGCATATCATCAATTATGGTAATCTTTGTTATTTGTCCATCTAAGATGGTTACTTCGATTGTATTTTGCCAACGATACTTTGTATAACTTCCTAAATAAACACCATCTTCTAGAGAGGTAATATCTATAGATGTAATTTCTTCTGATAATACATCGTTCATTCCACGTAGTAAAAAAACTGAAAACGGGATGATAAATACTAGCATAATTAAGAAAAATATACTTAAGCTTATTACAATGCGTTTCATAAGTTACTAACAGCATCTATCAGTTTAGTAACCGCGCTTTGATTAATATTAACTTCTTCTTTATCTTCTGTTTTTTCTTTTTGTTTAGAAACCATTTTTATAATCATTTTTGATAAACGTCCGAGTCTTTCATATCGAAACTCACCGCCACAATGGATGGTAAACAAAGCGTTTTCTACTAGCTCTTTAGGGATCGTCTTTACTAAAATATCACAGATTAAAGCATGACTATCCGCACCACTTACAAAAAAGCCAATATTTTTTTGAATTAAACTATCTTGATTTTTTTTAATAAATTTAGATATGGGCGATAACACCATACCCATTCGAATTCCTGAACCGAATATGACTGTGTGGTAGTTTGATAAATCCACTATCTTGGTATGAACTAAATCGATAACTTCAACATCAAGCCTACTCGTTTTTATTTTTGTTACAATATCTTTTGTTACACCCGTTTTTGTTGCATAAATAATAGCTATACTCATTACTTCACCTCTTTAATCTTTGTTACTTTAATTATGCCGTATTTAATTGAAAAACACCATAAAAAATGGTGTTTTTTTACCCTTTATATCGGTTAATTCTTGTTAATGTAATGATGACTTTATCTTCTTTTTCTTGGACAATCATATCATCAATTAATAACCCTATAATCTCAAGTTCACTTTTAGAATCTATATCACCAATTAATTCCCATCCATATGTTTCTACTTCCATTTCTCGCTCTCGAGAAATTTTTTCTTTCATGCGCGCAATAAAATCAGATTTTGGTGGCGATATCGTTGTAACAAAATAAGTAACTTTATCTTCATATTTTACATCTATATTAAATTGTTTATATCCATGGATCATATAAAATAAACTTAGTTCTCTAATGATTTTTGTGACGATTCTAATTTCTTGTTTGTTAATCATGTGACATCCTCCTCAAGTTTATCTTTTCTGATAAAATCAAATATGGGAATTAGTATTGCAGCAACAAATCCTGCAGCAAATCCATTGTTGTACAAGTCAAATCCCCCTTGGAATACGTAAGTATATGGGGTAAGGACGATGTGAACAAACCCAGCGATGATTCCAAACAATACACCATGTCTACCGGCAATCGGTGCAACTGCAGTAACAAATAATATCGCAATGGCTAAGCCGACACCGACTTCACCTGTTGTTTCTCTAACAATAAGATACCAAATGGTAGCTCCTAACATGACTGGGATTGAATTTCTTGGGTGTTTTCCAAATGCCCCAAACCCCATAACTGTTAATATCCCACCCATAACAGCCCCGTTTATTTGAATGCCTAAAGCAGTAATTGCTATTAATGATATAAATCCCATTACACCAACGTTAACCATCGTAATATCTTTTCCAGCATCACGGATAAAATCAGAAACTAAACGCCCAGTACTCTTTAATATGATTGGGTATTTTTTGTAAACTTGTGAATCATTTAAAAACCCACTAATTATGAAAATGCTAGATATGATAACAACTAATATATATAACTCAAGATGATACGCTTCGCTTGTTGTTGAATCAAATCTAAATAAATCAAACTTAAATAAACTTGTTAACATTGCCGCATAAAGCATCGATAAGATGCCCATCGCAAATCCGATATTATATAGATTATACCCTTTATGAAAGCGAATTGTGTGTGCAGACAACACTGGTAGAATATACCCAGTAAACATCCCAACTACAATCCCTGCTGGTACACCAACATAATATGGCCAATTGGTTCCGAAAATTAAAAAGCTTACAATTGGAGAAATCCCTGTTGAAAATAAAACAACGATGATAAAAGACTTAAATTCTAATTTTTGATGTCTAGCGTGTAAATAGATCCCAATATAAATAGGGATTGTATTAAATATATTTTTACCAAAAAAAGAAAATCCTGCAATGGTGAGTAGTCCTGCAAAAATAGGCCCTGTCATTTTTAGTTTTAAATAGCGTAACATCAATATATTAATAAGCATAATTGTTGCAACATTAAATAATGTTGCCCCTAGTCCACCGATATGTAAATAATCACTGATTAAGACACTTGGACTTCTTAATATATTGATGTAACCCTGATAAATAGTTGTAACATCATCAAACATAAATGCCATGGCAAATAAAACAATGAAAATGATTGGCATCATCATACGTGTTTTTAAAAGAAAATATAATCGCTTCATATGCATTACTCCTTTATTGTCATATTTATTATATCAAAAAAAAGTAAAATACTAAGAAAAACTTATGTTATTTAATTGTTTATTTAACAAGGCTTTTAAAGAATCGTGTTAAAATGTATTTAAGAAAGGAAGTGGACTAATGGCAGTATTTTTAAAACTTTATGGCATCGCGTTTATTGTATTTTTTGCGATTGATTTACTTTGGTTAGGCGTTGTAGCTAAAAATCTATATAATCAATATCTTGGGCATTTATTAAAATCAAACGTAAACTGGATAGCGGCAATTATTTTTTACTTAATATTTATTGGTGGTTTGGTATTTTTCGCAATCATGCCAGCTGTCGATAAAGGATTATGGACACAAGCCTTATTACTAGGAGCTTTATTTGGATTTATTACCTATGCAACCTATGACTTAACAAATCTTGCAACACTCAAGGATTGGCCTATATTTATTACGATTATCGATTTAATTTGGGGGACAACCTTAGGTGCTGTTGTAAGTGTGTTTACTTACTTAATCTATATGGGGGTATTTAACTAATGTTTTTATTTAACGCAGTTGTTTTGTGGGTATTTTTTACGGTTTTTTATGTGTTGGCACAACTTAAAAAAGATAACAGTTTAGCTGATGTTGCTTGGGGTCTTGGGTTTATTGTGATTGGTATATCTAGTTTTGTCTATCAATATCAACTTAATGAAACACTATTTTTAGTGCCTTTGATTATATTAGTTCTAGTTAGTATCTGGGGCTTGAGATTATGTTTTTATATCTTTTTACGTAACCATAAAAAAGGTGAAGACTATCGTTATGTAGCGATGCGTAAAAAATGGGGTAGGTCTGCTTTAATTCAAGCTTATTTAAAAGTTTTTATTTTACAAGGAATCTTGTTGTATATTATATCGTTACCGATTGCATTTAGTTTTTATTTTCAAAGCGAAACATATTCTATCATTATTTTAATTACTGGGATTTTAGTTTGGCTAACTGGAATCTTATTTGAAGCAGTTGGTGATGCTCAGTTAAAAACGTTTAAAAAAGATCCTAATAATAAAGGCAAAATTATGCAAAGTGGCTTATGGAAATATACACGACATCCAAATTACTTTGGTGAAAGCCTCCTATGGTTTGGGATATTTATTACTTCAATTTCTATGTTGGAACCTGTTCTTTTCTACGGTATTGTTGGACCGATACTCATTACCTTATTATTGCTATTTGTATCTGGGGTTCCTTTACTTGAAAAGAAATATAAGGACAACGAAGCCTTTCAATCCTATGCTAAAAAGACGAACAAGTTTGTTCCTTGGTTTCCAAAAAAATAAATTAAAAAATGAATCCGAATTTGGATTCATTTTTTTTAATACTTAAAATAACAACTTCAAATTTATAAGCTTTATATATTTTTCTTAAGAATACTAAACCTATAAAAACAGTAAACCGTTGATTTATATTAGTACAAAATATGCAGTAAGCAAGGCAATATAACCAATAAAAATATAATTAGCGTGCTCAAATGATAATTGGAAATTTCTCAAAGCTTTAAGGGGCGCGTAATCTTTTTTAATAAAGAAATAATTAAGTAAAAAAGCAATTAGCAAGACTAGCGCATAATCAAATAATGCCCCTAGACTAAACGCTCTAATCGCACTTAAATCTACACCGAAGAATCCTCTTGCAATTGGAATATATAAATTCCCTAGCAAAATACAAGCAAGTGCTAAAGTGGATAAAACAATGTCATAACTCCAATGATGCATACGGTAAGAAACTTGTTTTTTTCCAAAAAAGATCACTGCCATTTTCATAAACAAGGTTGCTGTTCCAATATTTGCGATAAATAGTGTCCAATATTTTATGTTGGTGCCTCTAAAACCATAGATAATAATCGATTTACTGATGAAGCCATTAAGAAGTGGTGCGCCAGTAATTGCTAACATTCCGATAATCATGGCGATACTAATTAACGGCATAGTCCTAAACATTCCTCTAATTTCGTCGATTTTTTTAGAACTAAAGACTTTGATAATAACCCCAACACTTAAGAAGAGTAATATCTTAAAAAGCGCATGGTTAAATATATGATAAACACCACCATAAAATACTTGAGGATCTTGACTGGATAATCCAACCATGATCAGTCCAACTTGACTAATGGTTGAATAGGCTAGCATTTGTTTTAAATCTTTTTGTGAAATTGCGAAAATAATACCCAGTAGTGCTGTTACTGCACCAATGACAAAAAAGAAATCTTGGTAATTAAACTCTGCAGCAGCAAACATTTGATTAATACGGATAAATAAATAAAGTCCACCCTTTACAATTAATCCACTCAACAAAGCACTGATTGAACTTTTAGCCGTCCCGTGTGCTTTAGGTAACCAGGTAAATACCGGAAATAATGCCGCTTTAACACTAACACCAGCAAGCATTAATGCAAAGGCATATTTTATGACTGTATAGTCTTTATATAGTTCCATGTTTTCAGTAATTATCTGAATGTTAATGGTTCCAAAAACATTATAAACTAAGATAATCCCGATTAAAAACGCCAATACACCAGATGTATTTAATAATAAGTAATAAATGGCCGCTCTAAATGAAGCACCCGTTTTATTATAAGCGATTAAAATGGTTACAATAATCGTCGTTAATTCAACAAATACAAACATATTAAATAAGTCATTGGTTTGAACAATTCCTAAAAAGACACCTTGTAAGAATATTAAAAAGAAAAGCAAATTGTAATCATGTTTTTTTCGATCAAAAATGTAGATTAAAACCATCCACCAACTAAATAAAGTTAAAAAGATGAATGACATACTAAGAGAATCTACACGTAAACTAATTCCTACACGCGTTGCCCAGCCACCGATTTGTACTAAAGGGGCATCTATGCCACCAGGGACTTGATAGGTGGTGTAATATAAAATAGCAAGTATAGTTAGAAGTGTTTGCGAGATTAAAGCAATATAATTAACAAACTTATTTTTGACTAAATAAATAATCAAACTGCTTAAAATAGGAATCAAGATTAAGTAAATCGGAGTAAAATGCATATCGACACCTTCTTCGTAAATCTCTTTAAGAAAATAATACACTAAAACCTGTAAAGTTTAAACCTTTGTACAATAAAAAACTATATTTATAAAAAAAATAGCCTAAGCAGGCTATTTTGCGTAGAGTTTATAAATAATCCAGTATTTAAATTTATAAGGTAATAGGTGAAATAAAAAGGTTATGATTTTATATTTAATCCCTACTGTAACTTTGGCTTTCATACGCTTTTTTTTCAGTTGCTTACAAATAACTTTTACTACATGTTTTGGGTGCATACCATTTAATTCATCATAAGTCATACGTTCAATCGAATGTTTTATTCTGTTTTTATAAAGCGGATCTTCATTTAAGTTACTAACTCTTCTAGTAGGAAAATCAGTTTTAGTATCTCCTGGTAAAACAATGGATACATCTATTTTAAAAGGTTTTAATTCCATTCTTAAAGCATTAGACATATGGGTTAAGGCAGCTTTTGTCATTGAGTAATACCCTTGAAAAGGAATTGTGATATCTCCAGCAACCGAACCTATGAAAATAATTTTACTTATTTGTGTTTGTCTTAACTTATTTAAGCAGAGTCTAGAAAGTTCTGATGCTCCGAGTACATTAACTTTAAATAAGTTTAGTGCTTCGTCAAACGTTGTATACTCTATGGCATTTCCGATGCCATAACCAGCCACGTGAATAATGCCATGGATTGATTCATATTTTTCATGAATAATCTCACTAAAGGCCTTAATACTTTTTGGATCTGATAAATCACAACTAAAATGTTCCCAGTCGTAAGCTTCATTAGGAAGGTTTCTCGAACACCCAATGACTTGATGGTTCGCTGCAGTTAGCGTTTTAGCAAGCAAATATCCAATACCGCTAGAAGCTCCTGTTACAATATAGGTTTTAGCCATTTAAAAACTTTGCGATGACTTCTTCTTCATTTTCAGGAATCATCTCCATAACGTTAGCGATAATGGCAGCGGCTTCATCCATTAGTGCTTTTGTATGGGTTGCTGTATAACTAGTTCTAATTAAACAAAGACCCTCTGGTGCTGCAGGTGGTAAGACAGGATTTACATAAACTCCGTGTTCATAAAGTAACTTACAAGCAATTAATGTCCGCATGGGCGTGTAAGTATATATCGGAATAATAGGGGATACATCATTATCCATAATTTCTATGTTATATCCTTTTAATAGTTTACGCATATAATTGGTTATATCTAATAAATTTTGAACCCTTTGGGGTTCTTCTTTTATAATATCTAATGCTTTTTGAGCTGCGGCTACATTTGATGGGGTAATGGCAGCACTAAAAATAAATGGTCTAGCTTTGTGCTTAACAAATTCGACAATTTCACGTTTAGCAACCATATATCCGCCTAAACTTGCAAGTGATTTTGAGAATGTTCCCATAATAATATCGACGTCATCTTCTAAATCAAAGTGCGATGCAGTGCCTCTTCCGCCTTTGCCTAAAACACCAAATCCATGGGCATCATCGACCATTACACGCGCATTATATAGTTTTGCTAGTCTAACAATTTCCGGTAAATTACATACATCACCACTCATACTAAACACCCCATCAGTAATGATGATTTTACCTTTATTTGGATCAGCATTTTTTAATTGTTTTTCTAAATCTTTCATATCATTATGCTTATATCTAAGCATTTCTGCATAACTCAACCTCGTACCATCATAAATACTTGCATGGTTTTCACGGTCACAAAAAATAATGTCTTTTCTCCCTGCAACAGCACTAATGATTCCTAAATTACTTTGGAAACCCGTTGAAAAGATTAAGCAAGACTCTTTATTTAAAAAGGCAGCTAAGTCTTTTTCTAATGTTAAATGTGTTGTTAAAGTTCCATTTAAAAAACGCGAGCCTGATACACCACTCCCAAATTCTTTAACAGCTTTAACTGTTGCATCAATCACACGCGCATCACCTGTTAATCCTAAGTAGTTATTAGAACCAATCATGATTTTTCTAGCGCCTTCCATGGTAACTTCAATATCTTGTTTAGATTCTAACGCATGAAAATATGGATAAATCCCTAACTCGATTGCTTCTTCAGCTTGTTTAAAATCATAGCACTTTTTAAATATGTCCATGCCAACCTCCTGATTATGCTTGATATAACGTTTTTATTATAGCATCTTTACTTTAAGGTTTAAAGCCTTTTTTAGTCTATTAAAAAGCAAAAAGCACACCGGAATGTGTGCTTTATTTTATTAGAATATCAAATGTTGAATTTTCAACATCAATTTCAAATCCCATATCTAAATAAACTTTCAGTGCACGCGCATTAATATTTTCAACAACCAGTTGAATCATATCGACTGTTATGTCTTTATAGGTGCATGCTATAACTTCTGAGATAAACGGTTTTGATAATTTATTCCCTCTTTTTTCATGCGTAATTGCAAACACTTCTAACATGGCTTTATTTTTCTTTACTTTAATGAGTGCATATCCAATTGGTACCTTTTCTTCAATTAACACATAAACCGTTTTACTGAGGTCACTTCGGACAACATCTTCACCAGTTATATAAACACCTGGAAATATTGTATCATGCATGACTTTAACAGCTTCTTTGAATTCAGGGTTTAACGTAGTAACTTCAACTGATTGATTTACTTTTTTAAAATTGTGTTTTCTTAGGTTTAAAATGAATTCATTTCCTTTATAGATAGCCTGAGTCATTTGCATTAGTTCTTTATAGTAAACACTTTTATCGTTAAAGAAGAACTGTAAATGATAGCCGGTTTTTAATTGACTAATTAGGTGATTAATTAACTGCAACCCAATGGATATGTTCGCTTGTTTTACATAGGGGCCAGCTACATCGTATGTTTGATGTTCTTTGTTTTCATGGAAAAAGATAATCCCATTAATTACATCGTCTTTAGATACATATACTTGTTTAGTTTCTATGGCATTATAGATATCAGTTCGCAAGCTAGATTCATCTAAACTCATATACCCACTATTAAAAGATACTTCTTTATTTAGTCTTATAACAAAATTTAATATTTGTTCAAAATCGCTTAATTTAGCAAATGCTATCATGGTGTTTTCTCCTTTAAATATAATTAAGTGTGTGGTGGTACGTATTATATATATTAAATACATAAGTAATTTTATGCTAATTCGTTAAATCATCCAAGATAAAATCTTTGGTATAAGAAAAAACTTCGTTTAGAAGTTTTTAAACTAGTACATCATCAACCAAAACTACTTGTGTTTTATATAGTAGGTCATGCGGTGTTCTTCTATCAAGACGTTTATTAAAAATTATAAAAGCAACAATGAAATAAATTCCGATTGTGATAAATCCAAGTACCCATTTTGTAAATTCTCTTAAGTAAGCCGTTTTAAGTGAAATGGGTTCGTTTTGTAGATTAACAATTCTAATACGGGTCCATTTTTTTCCAAAACTTTGCCCTTTATAAAAATGCATTGGTAGTAAAGTTGCTACGTAAAAAGATCCTACTACTACCATGACTTCAATTAAAGGATGCCATAAGTTAAAAATAACGACTAAAATAGCGAAAAAAATTGTCATCATCTCTAGTGAAAATCCGGCTATACGGTCATTAAATTGTGCGGGTAAATGTTTTTTTACGGTCATAATTACTATCCTCCAGTAATAGATTAAAAATTTCTTTATTTAATGAGTTTATTTAATAATTGGATAAATGTGTCAATCATAGGCTTTGTAATATCGTTATGACAAACAAGACGCATATATTCGCCTTTATAACCACCTAAAAGCACATCATGTTTACGCATTTTCTCTGATAATACTTTTAAATCATATGTGCTTTTTACAAAAACCATATTGATATCTAATGCTTCTTTATTTACTTTGAATCCCTCTATTTTTTCAAGTTCATCCGCTAAATATAATGCATGATCATGATCGGTTTTTAAACGTTTAGTCATCTCATTTAAAGCAATTAACCCAGGTGCACCTAAAACGCCAACTTGTCGCATTCCGCCTCCGAGCATTTTTCGGTATTTTCTAGCTTTTAAAATAAAAGCCTTAGTCCCTACTAATATACTCCCTATTGGACTTGCAAGCCCTTTTGATAAACAAAACATAATGGAATCTGCATACTGAGCCATTAGTTTGACATCTACATTAAGATGCGTAGCTGCATTAAAAATTCGTGCCCCATCAAGATGAACATAAATACCGTTTTTAGTAGCGAGGTTATACACTTCTTTCATATATTCTAACGAACCTACAACACCACTACCATGCGCATTTTCCATACAAATTAAACTGGTTTTAGGAAAATGAATGTCTTCTCCACGTATGCCTTCTTTAATTGCGTTTATATCCATCATGCCTTTTGTTTCATTCACTAAGTGATAACTTACACCCGCAAGGACTGCTGCAGCACCAACTTCATAGTTTTTAATATGTGAGTGTGCACCAATAATAATTTCATCGCCACGATTGGTATGTGTCATAATGGCTATTTGATTCCCCATCGTTCCACTTGGAACAAATAAAGCCGCTTCTTTTCCTAATTTATCTGCTGCAGCTTGTTCTAAGTGTTTAATGGTAAGGTCATCTTCATAGACATCATCACCAACACTAGCATGCATCATTGCCTCTTTCATAGCATTAGTTGGTTTTGTGACCGTGTCACTTCTAAAATCAATCATCGTTAACTCCTGGTTTAAGTCTTTAATTACACAAACTATTATAAAGGATAATACGGTTTTAATAAAGGTTCTATATAAAAGATTTTCTAGAGCATAACTCATTTTTATGCTATAATGCCTAAAGGTGATTATCATGAACAGTTTTATAGCAATGACGAAAGAAGAAATGCAAGCACAAGGATTTGAACAAGCAGATTTTATTATAGTTACAGGGGATGCGTATATTGATCATCCTTCTTTTGGTCATGCCATAATTGCACGAACACTACAACGCTTTAATTATAATGTTGCAATTATTGCCCAACCAAATATGAATGACTCAAATGATTTTTTAATGCTTGGTACGCCTAAATATGGTTTCTTAGTCACTGCTGGTAATATTGATTCTATGGTGAATCATTACACCGTTGCAAAAAAAAGACGTAAACAAGATGCTTACACACCAGGGGGAAGAAATGATAAACGTCCTGATCGTGCAACAATTAAGTATAGTAAAAAAATAAGAGAATTGTTTGGTAATATTCCCATTATTATTGGTGGGATTGAGGCATCATTAAGAAGGCTTTCTCATTACGATTATTGGGATAATACGGTAAGACGCTCTATATTACTGGATTCTGGCGCGGATTTACTTGTTTATGGAATGGCTGAAAAAACGATTGTAGAAGTAGCTGATTACTTAGCATCAGGCTTAAATATATCGGATATTATCTTCTTAAGAAATACAGTTTGGAAAACTAAAGATGCTGCATTAATACCAACTGATTCGATAACTTTACCCAGTTATGATGAAGTGTTAGAAAATAAGAAAGCTTATGTTAAAAGTTTTCAACTACAATATAAACAAACCGATGCTCATACTGCTAAAATACTTGTTGAACATTACAATAGACACATTGTCATTCAAAACCAACCAGCCTTTGCGCTTTCTCAAGAAGAAATGGATCAAACGTATGATTTACCCTTTCAACGTGCACCCCATCCTTCTTATACTGAGGCAATCCCTGCGATTGAAGAAGTTAAACTTAGTCTGATTTCAAACCGTGGTTGTTTTGGTGGGTGTAATTTTTGTGCTTTAACATTTCATCAAGGTAGAACCATTCAATCAAGAAGTAAACCATCTCTTTTAAAAGAAGCGCATTTAATTACTATGGATAAAGATTTTAAAGGTTATATTCATGATGTTGGTGGCCCTACGGCAAACTTTTATGAGATGAGTTGCCAAAAACAAGTTAAACACGGTGTTTGTACCCATAAAGATTGTATCGGCTACACCCCTTGTGAAAAACTTGAAGTCTCTCATGATAAATACTTAGATATTTTGCAAGATTTAAGAACAATTCCGACTGTTAAGAAAGTGTTCGTTCGTTCTGGTATTCGTTATGATTATCTAATGTATGATAAAAACCCAGCCTTTTTTGAAGATTTAGTTAAACATCATATTTCTGGTCAATTAAAAATAGCGCCAGAACACATTGATGATGATGTATTAAAATTAATGGGAAAACCTTCGCAAACATTATATGATTCCTTTGTCCAAAAATACAATCTATTAAATAAGAAGTTTGATAAAAATCAATACTTAGTGCCTTATCTAATGTCTTCTCATCCAGGAAGTACTTTAGAAAGTGCTGTTAAACTAGCGCTTTATCTAAAGAAAAACAATCAACGACCCGAACAAGTTCAAGATTTTTATCCAACTCCTGGGACGGCTTCTACATGTATGTATTATACAGAAATCGATCCCTTTACAAATGAAAAAGTTTATGTACCAAAAGATCCAAAAGAAAAAGCGATGCAACGTGCTTTAATTCAATATACTTTACCAAGCAATTATGCTTTAGTAAAAGCCGCACTAGAAAAAACA
This sequence comes from Liberiplasma polymorphum, assembly GCF_043951795.1. Lineage (NCBI taxonomy): Bacteria > Bacillati > Mycoplasmatota > Mollicutes > Liberiplasmatales > Liberiplasmataceae > Liberiplasma > Liberiplasma polymorphum. The sequence goes on from NZ_JBIOAG010000010.1 coordinate 57,916, forward strand.
AACCATACTGAGTTAATTGGTTTTAATAAACATTGCCTTATTAAACCTCATTCATCAAAATCCTATAAAAAAGCCATTTGATTTTAAATAATCAAGTGGCTTTTAATTTATTTTATACGGCGTACAATATAAGCAAACATCTGTGGTCCAGTATGAATACCAAGTACAGGCGTTAACGCAGATAAAGATAAGTTTCTAATGTTTAACTCGTTTTGAAGCTTTTTACCTAACACTTCTGCTTTTGTTGAATCATTACCATAGTGAATGGTAAGATCGATTAAATCATTACCAAATTTTTCAGTAAGTAAATTTTTCATTGCAATCAGTGAGCGTTGAATGCCAAATGATTTAGATAATGTGATATAAACGCCTTCATCATTAACAGTAATCACTGGTTTTACTTTTAAGATATCCCCAATTGTTCCTTCAACTTTTCCAATTCTTCCACCTTTACGCAAATATTTTAGCGTTTCAATCGTGTATATTGCCATACTATCTTCAAAACGTAACGTATCTAGTAATGGAACGATTTCAGATGGTTTTTTCTTTTCTTTAAGTAACTCAAGTGCGTACTCAACAATATATCCTTGAGCCCCACCTAGTGTTTTAGAATCATAATGGGTAATGTTTAATCCTTCGTAATCTTCAAATACTAATCTAAAAGCGTTAAACGTGCCACTTAGCCCTGAAGAAATATTTATTACTAAAACATCTGTGTATTCTTGTTTTTTTAAGTCATCTAATAAGTTCGTTAAATCTTCAATACTTGGAAGGCTTGTCGAAATTTGTTTGCTATCAAGTTGATTGTAAACCTCTTCTGCACTTATTTCTACTTGATCACGGTGACTTACTTCATCAACGAGTATCATTAACGGAATAACATGTAAATTTTTATGTTTTTTTATAAACTCTTTTGATAGATTTGCGGCTGAATCTGTAATGATTGCGGTTTTCATAATATCTCCTTTTTTATAAACAATTATAATTAGTATTATTTGTACCTAACTTTAACATAGATTACTATGCCTGTCAAGGTAGTTGATGCACGATAATTTAATATCTATTATTATAAAATTTATAGACTAAGTCCGTTTATTCTATTGTTTAACAAACTATTCATTTAAGTTAATATTTTGACTAATCCTTGCCTAAATGTACACGTATTTAATTACGAAAAATCTTTTGTTTAATATAAGAAAATAAGTGTTATTTAAATAAATTAAGAGTAATATAATGTTATATTATGATTTTATATGAAATTAATGTGTACATTATGTAATATATGGTGTATAATGAAGTAACTTGAATTAAAGATGACATACTCTTATTCAAGATGAAATGAGGCGTAACAAATGAATATAATCAAAAAATTATTAAATCCTAAAACTTTTATCTTTATCACATTAATCATGTCAGTTTTAGTTCTATCAGCTTGTACGATAGGTAATGATAAAGATCCACAAGATAATCCAACCGGTACAATTAAGAAAGATACTGTTGTCTTAGGTGATGCGAACAATTTTGTTATATTAGCAGAATCAGGAATCTCTACAACTGTAGGGTCTACTATTACTGGTGATATAGGAATATCTCCCTCTTCTGCAACTTATATAACTGGATTTGATTTAATCATGCATTCATCTGGTGAATATGCAACTTCAAGTTTAATTACTGGGAAAGCTTACACATCAACATATGCTTCTCCAACACCAAGCATCTTAACAACTGCAATCTCTAATATGAGAACTGCGTATACTGACGCACTTGGTCGAGAAGCAAACTACACAAACTTATATAGTGGTGACTTAAGTGGAAAAACTTTAACCGCTGGCGTTTATAAATTCGGTACTTCCGTTTTAATTAATACTGATTTAACATTAAATGGTAGTTCAAGTGATGTTTGGATTTTCCAAATCGATGGGAACTTAACTATGGCATCAGATATGAAAATTACTTTATCTGGTGGGGCAAGAGCTGAAAATATTTTCTGGGTCGTTGCAGATACTGTGGCAATTGGATCAGGATCACATGTTGAAGGTACCATTCTTGCAAAAACAGATATCGTTATGGGGACTGGTTCTTCAATTAACGGTAAACTATATGCACAAACCGCTGTTACATTAGAATCAACCACTGTCGTTAAAAAATAATTAAACTTAATTTGAAGTAAATAGTCACATTTAAAAAACCGTATTTTGAGGATTTATCGTAAGCGTCAACT